>JAIRPB010000009.1 GCA_031257305.1 Azoarcus sp. | reverse complement strand
GCTGTGATGCCCAGCTTGCCGCCCTTAACCGTGCCTTAGATGCGGGTTTGCGCCTTATCCAGATACGGGAAAAGGCGCTGCCTACTTCAGCAAGAAGAGAGTTTGTGCGGGAAGCGGTGTGCCGCATTCATGCAGCCGGCGCACTGGCAATGGTGAACGGGGAACCCGCACTGGCGCATGAATCACGTGCCGACGGTTTACACCTCACGGCGGCGCAGCTCATGACATGCAGTAAACGCCCCTCCTTTGAATGGGTAGGCGCTTCCTGCCATACCTGCGCAGAGCTTGAACAAGCCAGCGCGTTGGAACTGGATTACGTGTTGATAGGCGCCGTCAAAGCCACGCCAACCCATCCCGAACAAGCACCTCTCGGCTGGGCGGGCTTTACGGCACTGGCAAGCGGTTTACCCATGCCCGTTTTTGCGCTAGGCGGGCTGGAATATGCCGATATGGAAACCGCCCGGAACGCTGGCGCACACGGTATTGCGGCAATCCGTGGGGCGTGGGATAAAACGTAGAAGGCAGAGGTGGGTTTGAAACCTGCTCCTACACTTGGCGTTTCCGAGGATAATGCGCGGGTTTGCCTTTTACCGTACCTGCCATGTTGCCTTCCCATGTCATTTTTGATTTTGATGGAACACTGATTGACTCAGCCGCGGCCATCCTTGCCAGTTACCGCGCTGCGTTTGCGGAGTGCGGCGTTGCCCCGGTGTGCGATATTGAAGCGGGCATTATCGGGCCGCCGATTCACGAGACATTGCGGCTGCTGACGGATAGCGAGGATGCCACGCTTATTGCCCGGCTCATTGAGGCGTTTCGGCGAAATTACGATACGGGCGGTTTGCTACAAACCAAGGCGTATCCCGGCGTGGGAGATATGCTCCGGGCGCTTCATGCTGCGGGGATGCGGCTTTCGATTGCGACCAATAAACGCATTTACCCTACACGTCTGATTCTTGAACATCTTGGGTGGGACAATCTCTGGGATTCGGTATACGCGCTTGACCTTTTTACGCCGCATCTGCCCCACAAGGCGGCGATGCTCGGGCGCTTGATTGTTGAGCAAAAGGTTGACGTCCGCCGGGCGGTTTATGTGGGGGACCGCATGGATGATTTTGATGCCGCCCAGGCAAACAGCTTGCCCTTTATCGCGGCGGCTTGGGGCTACGGTTTTGCGGGTTCCGGGGAGGCTTCGGCATACGGGCGTGAAGCCTCGTCGCCGTTGAGGTTACAGCAGATTTTATTGAATAAAAAATGAGCCGCCTGACGCTCATCGTCCCCGGCTGGCCATCCGTGCTGGCGCTTTATCCGGCGGAAAGCGTCCCACATGACGGCTTGGCGTGGCTTCTTGGGCGGGGGCGGCCGTGCCGGGACTCGGCTATTTCTTGCGAACGTCTTTTGGCGCGGTTTTTGGGGTATGCCCATTTGCCTGAATTTTTGCCGCTTGCCGCGTTGCGGCGGCTTGGGGAAGATGACGGGCACAATGTTGGCACCGGGGCGCATTGGCTGTGTGCCGACCCTGTGAATGTGTCTTTTATGGGCGGGAACCTGCTGCCTGATTCGTTTTCTTGGGATGAAATCGACGCGGCTGAGGCGTCCGCGCTAGAAGCGGCGTTGAATGAAAACTTTGCTTCAATCGGGCAGTTTTCGGCGGTTACGCCGTCTCGCTGGTATTTGCGGTTGGCTCATCCCGCGAAGGTGCGTTTCTTTTCGCTGAACGAGGCGCTTTTTCGTCCGATGCAGGATTTTTTGCCCGTGCGCGGTGATGAGAGCGTTGATGCCGAAAACGAAGCGCGGCATTGGCATCAGGCGCTAAATGAAATACAGGTGATGCTCCACAACCATCCGGTGAATGCCGCCCGTAGCGCCGCAGGGCGCAGGCCCATCAACAGCCTTTGGTTTTGGGGCAACGGCGAGCAAATCAGGCACGGTGCGTCTGGACTGCGGATTGGGGTGCAAACAAATGATTCCGTGGCGCGCGGATTGGCGCGGATGGCTGGCATCGAGCCAGAAAGTCCAAATGTGATTTCAGCCTTGCGGACCGATACCGTGGCGGTGCTCGATACCTTCGCCGCTCCCGCCCAGCATTTTGATTCCCTTGCTTATCAGACGGCTTGGACCGCGCTGGAAAAAGACTGGTTCGCGCCCATCGCGCAGCGGGTTAAGGAAGGTTCCCTGCGCCATTTCAGCCTACATATTCCCGGCGAAGATGCTTGTTTTTCCCTAACGCTTGGGGCGGGGGCACGGTGGCGGTTTTGGAGAAAACCAGTCTCTTTGGAAGGCGTGTCTGACGTTATTTTGGGGCGGGGGGATTGAAATATTAAACCGGCGTACTTTTCCAACCCGGCGTGAATCTCTTTGGCAATTTCATATGCCAAATGAACAGGGACGGCGTTTCCGACTTGCCTGTATTGGCTGGCAACGCTACCGCGAAACTGCCATTCGTCTGGGAAACTTTGGATGCAGGCATTTTCCCGGATGGTGAAAGGGCGGGCTTCAATGGGATGGCAGCGGTCCGTTTGTTTTTGTGCGGGGGAAGTCAATACCGCCAAGGATGGCTCATCTAAACTCAGCCGTCTTAGCATCCCTGTTCTGCCTCCCTCCATTTCCCAACAGCTTTTCATATAAGCCTTGGCTATTTCTTTTGGGATGTCGCACCAATATCCGCCGGGAGGGACTAATTCAAAGAGATGGCGTTTGTATTCGGAGTAGTGTGTTCCTTCGCTTTGAGGAACATCCATCAGCACATCTCTTAGAACGGGTTTGTAGCTGTGCTTTTCAGGAAAAGAAATGACTAATTTATTTGCCGGGGGTATTGCTGAATCATGCTGATACTTTTGGGCGAAGTCGACGGCTGTGTATGATACGAAATTCTACGCAAAGGCACGAGTGCCCGTTTTATCTCCATGACCACCCTCCGCTCCCGCGATGTCCCTTCCCGCGCCGTCTCCGCGCTGGCCGCTTCGGGTATTTC
>JAIRPB010000125.1 GCA_031257305.1 Azoarcus sp. | reverse complement strand
CGCCATTCTGCGCGAAGCGTAGCCGCAGAATCCAGAAAACCGCCCCGACAAAAAAACTCACTGTTGCCGGATGCCCCGTATCGGTGATAATCCCGGCAGTCTGCTTTGAGTGAAAAAATTTCCGTGATGAATACTCCTTCCCGCCAAAACTGGTTGCGCATCATCTTTAACCGCCGGATGCTGGTTTGCGTTTTTACGGGTTTTACGTCCGGCCTTCCGCTGTATTTGCTCTTTAACCTGCTGCCGGCCTGGCTCAAGACGGAAGGGCTTAGCCTGAAAGCTATTGGCGCGTTTGCGCTCATCCAGTTTCCCTACACGTGGAAATTTCTCTGGTCGCCCCTGCTAGACCGCTACGCGCTGCCGTGGCTGGGCCACCGCCGGGGCTGGATGGCTGTGTTCCAGATTGCCTTGCTGGGCATCATTGCTTGGCTTGGGCGGCTCTCGCCACGGGATGACTTGTTCCTGATTGTGTTGCTCACGGCGATGCTGGCTTTTCTTTCGGCTTCGCTTGATATTGTGTTGGATGCTTTCCGCCGCAACCTGCTGGCTGATGAAGAGCAGGAAATGGGCAACACCCTGCACGTGAATGCTTACAAAATCGCCAGCTTGGTGCCGGGGTCGCTTTCTCTGGTGCTTTCCGACCATTTGCCGTGGGCGCAGGTGTTTCTTATCACGGCGCTGTTTATGTTGCCCGGTTTGGCTATGACTTTGCTAACCCGCGAGCCGCGTGCCGAAATCAAGCCTCCCAAAACCCTGCGTTCATCCATCGTTGAGCCTTTTTTGGAATTCTTCTATCGGCACGGCATCCAGACGGCGCTTTTCACGTTAGCTTTTATCCTGCTCTATAAGCTAGGCGATTCTCTTTGTACTGCGCTGGCTACGCCGTTTTATTTGGAAATGGGTTTTACGCGCACGGAAATTGGCCTTATTGCCAAAAATGCGGGACTGTGGCCGAGCGTGCTTGGCGGTGTGGTCGGCGGCGTGTTAATGACAAAAATAGGCGTTAACCGGGCGCTCTGGGTTTTTGGTGTGTTACAAGGGATTGCTATCCTAGGTTTTACCGGACTTGCTTATCTAGGCCCTGCGGACGCTACAAGTGAGCGGCTCTGGGTGCTTGCCGGCGTCATTGGGTTTGAGGCGCTTGGCGTGGGTTTGGGGACGGCGGCCTCCGTTTCTTTTATCGCCCGCACGACGCACCCTATGTACGTTGCCACGCAATTTGCACTGCTCACAAGCCTGACGGCCGTGCCACGGACATTTATCAACGCCAGCGCAGGATGGTTAGTCGAGGGTATGGGCTGGCCCAGTTTTTTCTGGCTCTGCTTTTTCTTAGCCATTCCGGGCATGCTGTTGCTGTTCAAGGTAGCGCCTTGGAATGGTGCGCCGCCAGTAACCGATTTCAAAAAAGGCTTAGATTTTAGAAGAACATTTAATGTTTATAGCCATCCTGCGCGGGGGATGGATGCGGTTAAAGTAGGTTTCTCTTGGCCGGGGTTCTTTTTCAGTATCTTGAAAGTGGTTTTTTCCGGTTTAGCGGGCTGGATTGCGGTACAGCTTTCAGATTTTCTCTTTTTCTCTAATCTCGGTTACTTTCTTCAAATTGCCGCAGACATCGTCACGGTGTTTGTTGTATTTGTTGCTGTGTATATCGGTATCGTTGTTGGCGTATACAAAAATAGATTGCGTGACGAACGCTTTATAAAACAGGGGTTTGTGAAATTATTAAGCCTCAAAGCCGAAACTGCGGAAGCGGCCATTGCAGCCGCGATGGATTCAGCAAACTTAAAAAAATCTACTCCATGACTGCCAGTGCCCTGACCCAAGCTGCCCGCGATTTGTCCGTAACGCTCGGAAAAATGCGTTTTGCCCTGCCGGTGACGCATGTTTATTGCCCGCTTGAATACGCTTGGAATATTCATGAACGTTACTTGCTCCGTTATGGGGACGGGCCAAAACGGGTGGTTTTTCTGGGCATGAACCCGGGGCCGTTCGGGATGGTGCAGACGGGCGTACCTTTTGGGGAAATTGCTGTTGTGCGTGACTGGCTTGGGCTGGAAGGGAACATCGCCGCGCCGGAACGGATAAACCCGAAACGTCCCGTCGAAGGCTTTGCCTGTATGCGTTCTGAAGTGAGCGGGCGGCGGCTGTGGGGGCTGTTCCGGGAACGGTTTGGCACGGCGGATGCCTTTTCCAAAGAACATTTTGTTGCCAACTATTGCCCGCTCGCTTTCTTTAACGAAGGGCGCAATCTCACGCCGGATAAACTTCCTGCGTCAGAGCAGGAACCGCTCTTAGCCGCATGCGATGCGCATCTACGCACGCTGGTTGCGGCGCTCAAGCCGGAATGGGTGATTGGAGTCGGCGCTTGGGCCAAAGCGCGAGCCGTTGCCGCGTTGGGAACATCAGGCAACGTAAAAATAGGCCACATCCTGCACCCTAGCCCGGCAAGCCCCGCCGCCAACCGGGGATGGCCGCAGGCGGCAGTACGCCAATTAAATGAGTTGGGGGTGTGGGCGGAGCCGCTCTAAAAAACAGAGTTAAGCACACGGAGTTTGTTTAAGTCGATTTTTTAGGTTAATTTTATTTTAATTAACGAGTTAAAAAGCTATTTAAGAACGGGTTATTTGTTTTTAATGTTTTGGCTTGTTTTTTGCGGTAGCAAGCAACCTGCACCATCAATATTCATTATGCTTGATACTACATCGCTTGCCTAATCTGCATCGCAATCTTATAAGCCAATAATGGCGGGACGGCATTGCCGACTTGCGTAAATTGCCGTGCGGTGGAGCCTGTAAAAACATACGAATCTGGAAAGGTTTGCAATCGTGCGCATTCCCGCACGGAAACCGTTCGCGGTGAATAAGGGTGCAGATGAGAACGCCCGCCGCCTTTTGTGCCGCCAGCAATAACCGTTTTGGCGGGCAAATAAGGATTGAGCCTATCTACACGGCCTAGTTTGTCTCGTGAGCCATACGTTAGCTGCATGTATCGGGCAATAGATTCCGCCGAATGTTCTCGGGTTAAATGGTTTTCTACGCCATTTAATGGACGGCTAAAGGTAGCGTAGCAAGCGGTCACATCATGATTAGGGGCAGGAAAATCTATTTGTTTTTCGGCGCGGGAGCCGATAATGAGCCAGCGCAGTCTTTTTTGCGGTACGCCATAATGCGCCGCATTGACTATTTTAGGCGGGAGGATGTTATAGCCTAAACGAGATAACTCACACAGGGCGGATTGTATTTTTCCATCGGTATCACAGCCAGTAATACCCGCGACATTCTCAATTAAAAAAACCTTGGGTTGAAACGTTTTAATGTACCAAAGATAATCAAAAAGCAGTTCGCCTTTTTCTTCGTCCTCAAAGCCTTGACGCTTAAAGTTATCGCTTGCCTTGGAAAATCTTTGGTTTGACGCAATGCTAAAGGGCTGGCACGGCGGCCCGCCATGAAACACGCCTTCAAATGGTTTTCCCTTTCCAATAATATTGCGGAGCAATTCAGCTATTTCATTATGATTCCGAATATCACCGCTATAATCAGGAGAACCTATTACAATTTTGCTAGAATTATTGCGTTTTAATGTGTTGCAGAATACTTCGTTAGACTCAATAGATACTAAATTGTTAAACCCGGCGTACTCAAAGCCAATATCTAATCCGCCCGCGCCAGAGAAAAAACTCACTGCGGGAATTGATGCTGAAAGTTTTTGCTTTTCATCTAATGTTTCATTTTTTTCAAGTTGCGGGACGCTATCGGAATAGTCACGATAGCGTAAAGCATCATAAGTCAGCCCGCGCTGTGATAATGCGCTGGATAAAGGTAATTCTTTCTTAATGCACACCGTAAGAATTTCTTCTTGCTCTTGGAGCGTAATTTTATTTTTGAGCGGATTCATGAGCTTATTTTGAGCAATTGCATATCATCGCCTTGCGGTCACAGTATTTTTAATAACGTTCAAATATTTTTTGGATGTCGCTAGGTTCCTGCGTTTGGGTGAGCGCCAGTTGTAGGAGCACTCTTGCTTTTTGGGGGTTGAGCGTACCGGCGGCGATGAAACCGTAGCGGTTGTCGTCGATTTCAATGTCGCGTAGCGTGAGTCCGCTGGCTGTGCGTGAGGCGCGCACGACGGCGATGCCGCGCCCCGAGGCTTCTGCCAGCGCGGTGAGCATGTCGCGGGGTAAGTTACCGTTGCCTACGCCGGCCGCCACGATGCCTTTGAAGCCGGCTTCTGCCAGCGCGCGCACGGGCACGGCGGTGGCGCCCGCATGCCCATAGACGATGCCGACCGGGGGCAGGTTCTCTAATCGGGAAAGATTAAAACAAGGGCGGTCTGGCGGCCGCGCCGCTGGGCGGGTGTAGTGGACTTGTCCTTCATTGACATAGCCGGCGGGACCCATGTTGGGCGAAGCAAACGCTTGGATGGATGAAGCAGAGATTTTGGTGACATCCCGTGCTTCAAATATGCTGGAGTGCATCACCGCCAGTACGCCTCGCGCAGCGGATGCGGGGTGGGCCGCGACGGCCACGGCGTCGAATAAATTGGCCGCGCCGTCTGCGCCTAGCGTACCGGCGGGGCGCATGGCCCCTACGATGACGACGGGTTTGTTGCCCGTGAGCGTGAGGTCAAGGAAACAGGCGGTTTCTTCTAGCGTGTCGGTGCCGTGCGTGATGACGACGGCGTTGACTTCCGGCGTGGCGAGCAATGTTTGGGTGCGGTGCGCGAGTTTGAGCCAAGTGGCGTCGTCCATGTCTTGCGAACTGATGTTGACCACCTGTTCGCCGTGGATTTCGCCCAAGCCGCGAAGCCCCGGCACGGTGTCTAGGAGTGCTTCGATGTTGAGTACGCCCGCTCGGTAGCGCGGCCCCGTGCTGACCCGGCGGCCCGCGATGGTGCCGCCCGTGGCGAGTACGTGAATGCCGGGGCGCGCGGGGAGTTTTCCGACGGGTTCGATTCTTTCTGTATTTTTTTGCTGGGAAAAGCGCCCGAGAGAAAGGAATCCCAAAAGTTTTTTGAGTCCGGCCATCATTGAGATAGTGTCCTTAGATTATTGAAACCTTTGTAAAACCCGTCACTGGGGTTTTGGGTAGCTCGTGCTCATTGTTTCGCAAAGGTTTCAGATGATTTGTTTGGAATTTTTTGTTACATCGTCAGGTATCGCCGCACCGAAATAGCGGTGCCTAGCCAGCCTAGCGCGGCGGCGGCGGCAACAATGGCGAGTCCTTCAATCCCATTTAGGCTCACGGGCGCGACGGGCATCCCCCATGTTTCGCCGACTTTTGCGATAGGGGCGGAGAGCACATGGAACCCCGCCCACACCGCCCCCACGGCAATCAGCCCGCCTAAGACGCCTTGCAACGTGCCAAACCAGTAAAACGGCCGGCGGATAAAGCGGTCGGTGGCGCCGAGTAAGCGGCTGACTTCGATTTCGTTTTCTTGGGTGAGGATTTGCAGGCGGATGGTGTTGAACGTGACGATGGCCAGCGCCAGACCTAATAAAACCGATAAAACCCAGATGGTGACGCGCACGAGTTCAAGCAACGCGGCCAGACGTTTTACCCAAGCCGAATCAATCTGAACATGCGCGATGCCTGCCCAGTTTCGCATTTTCGTGGAAAGCGTATCGAACAAGGCGGGGTCATCCCCTTTTAGGGTGACAACGAACGCATCAGGTAGCGGGTTGGCGGCAATGCCGCCTAGTACGTCACCGAGGCCGTTGTTTTCTAGCTGTTTTAAGGCCACGTCACGCGGGACGAAGCGTATTCCCTCAATTTGGGCTTCGGCTTGGAGGTTTTGCCGGATGGCGTCCGTTTGGGCGGGGCTGGCGTCGTCATTTAGAAAGAGGCTGATTTCAGGTTTTCCCGATACGCCGCGGGCCAGCGTGGAGGCGTGGTCGAGCAAAATCATGCCGCCTGCGGGTAGCGTGAGCGCAATGCCCATGACTAGCGCCGAGAGCAAAGTGCCAAACGGTTGTCTGGCAAGCCGGGCCAGTGCGCGCGATACCGCGCGGGTATGAAGATAGAGCCAGTTACGCATCATTGCTCCATGAGACGCCCGTGGTCGAGCGCAATGCGGCGCGGCGACCAGTGCCTAAAGAGGGAAGTATCGTGCGTGGCGACTAACACCGTGACGCCCGCGCTGTTGAAAGATTTGAATAGTTCGGCGATTTCGGACGCATAGACAGGGTCGAGGTGCGCCGTAGGTTCGTCGGCAATGAGGATAGACGGGCGGTTCACAAAAGCCCGCGCAATGGCCACGCGCTGCTGTTCGCCGCCGGAGAGTCCTGCCGGGAATTCTTTTTCGCGCCCTGAAAGCCCAACGCGGTCAAGCGCCGCTGAAACCCGCCTAGCCGCTTCGCTAGGGGGCTGGCCGTTGATGATGAGCGGGAGAAGGATGTTGTCGTAGACCGAACGGTCAAATAACAGCCGGCTTTCTTGCAAAACAAGCCCGATATTGCGCCGGAGGTAGGGAATCGCCCGTTTGGGCAGGCGGGAAACATCTTGGTCGTTGAGCATCACCGTGCCGGTGGTGGGGCGCACAATGGCCGGGATGAGCTTGAACAGGGTGCTTTTGCCCGCGCCTGAATGCCCGGAGAGCACCACGAGTTCCCCCGGTGCGATTCGCAAATTAACGCCGTCCAGTGCCGTATAGCCGCCGGGGTAGCGTTTAGTGACTCTGTCAAAAACAATCATGTTTTTCCATCCGGCATATCGAAAAGCGCGTCGACAAACTCGTGCGCGAGGAAAGGTTGTAAATCGTCGATGCCTTCGCCCACGCCGATAAAGCGCAGAGGTTTGGGGCACTGGCGCGCGATGGCCGCCACCACGCCGCCTTTTGCCGTGCCGTCGAGTTTTGTGAGCACAAGCCCCGTGACGCCCACGGCGGCATCAAACGCTTTGACCTGCGCGAGCGCGTTTTGGCCAATGTTTGCGTCAAGCACGAGCAGGACTTCGTGCGGGCCGGTGGGGTCAGTCTTGGCGATGACGCGCCGGACTTTGGCGATTTCTTCCATGAGATGCAGTTGGGTAGGCAAGCGGCCGGCGGTATCTGCCAGCACGATGTCGATGCCGCGAGCGCGGGCGGCGTTGACTGCGTCAAAAATAACGGCCGCCGCGTCGCCTGATTCTTGCGCAATGACGGTAACGCCGTTGCGTTCGCCCCAAGCGGTTAGCTGTTCCCGCGCTGCGGCGCGGAATGTATCGCCTGCCGCCAGCAGGACGCTTTTGCCTTGGTCTTGGAAATATTTGGCGAGCTTGCCGATGGAAGTGGTTTTGCCAGAGCCGTTGACCCCGGCCAGCATGATGATGAAAGGCTTATGGCCGACGGTATTTAGCGGGGCTTCCAGCGGGGCGATGATGTTGAGCAGCGCGCCGTGCAGGGTTTGGCGCAACTGGTCTGCATTCTCCAGATGCTCTTTTTTCCAGCGTGTGCGGGCTTCGTCAATTAAACGTTGTGTCACATCAACGCCACAATCTGCCATGAGCAACGTTGATTCGAGTTCTTCGAGCAAGTTTTCATCAATTTTGCGCAAACCCAGCAGGTTTGCCAGCCCCCCGCCAATTTGTTGGCGGGTGCGTGACAGCCCCGCTTTAAGGCGCTCGGTCCAAGAGCGTTTGTTTGAGGGAGATTGCGGCGGGACGGAATCTGAATCGGTGTGCGGGGCGGGTTTTTTAGAGAAACCAAACATAAAAAAATGAATCAGAGAGAGTTTCGTGGAGGTGTTACATCCACTCGGATACAGCTATGATGCTGCGTTCATTGTCAATGCGCGACAAACGCGCAGATTTTAACAGATGCAGGATTGCCCCATGATTTCCAGACTTTTTCCCTCGCGGCGGATGGGCTTGGTTTTGGCCTGCGCTGCTATGTCAGCAACATTGCCCGCCCAAGCCAACCCGTTTGAGGTCACGCTAAGCAACGGCATGAAAGTAGTGGTGCGCGAGGACCGCCGCGCGCCTTCGGTTGTGCATATGGTGTGGTATCGCAGCGGGGCCATTGACGAGCCGGTGGGCGTTACCGGCGTTGCGCACGTCCTTGAACACATGATGTTCAAAGGAACGCACAAAGTGGGTCCCGGCGAATTCAACGCCCGGGTATCGGCGGTGGGCGGGCGTGACAACGCCTTTACCGGGCAAGACTACACCGCGTATTTCCAGCAGGTCCCGCCTTCCCAATTGGGCGGGATGATGGCGCTTGAAGCCGACCGCATGAAAAATCTGGCGATTACGGACAAGGCTTTTTCAAGCGAGATTGAAGTCATCAAAGAAGAGCGGCGGCTACGGACGGATGACCGTCCGCGCGCGCTGGTTTATGAACAGCTGATGGCTACCGCGTTTCAGGCGCACCCCTATCACCATCCCATCATCGGCTGGATGACGGATCTCGACACCATGACCGCCGACGACGCCCGGACTTGGTACAAAAATTGGTATGCCCCCAACAATGCGTGTCTTGTGGTGGTGGGCGATGTTGACCACGAAGCCGTTTTCAAACTGGCCCAACAGCATTACGGCCCGCTCAAAGCCGCGAAATTGCCTGAACGCCGAATCAGCAACGAACCGCCCCAAGCGGGTTTGAGAACCGTCACCGTCCGTGCGCCGGCTGAATTGCCCTATCTCGCAATGGCTTGGCATGTGCCGACTCTTAGGAATCCCGGCAACGACCGCGAAGCCTTTGCCCTTCAAATGCTCGCCAGCATTCTTTCGGGTTACGACGGCGCACGGCTTAACCAGCGTCTGGTGCGCGAACAGCGCATCGCGGTGTCGGCAGATGCCGCTTACGACGGCATCAACCGTGGCCCGTCGCTGTTTTATCTTGAAGGCGTCCCCGCGCCCGGACAAAACATGGCCGCTTTGGAAGCCGCGTTGCGGGCTGAATTACAGCGTATCCGCGACGAAGGCGTGAGCGAAGCCGAACTGAACCGGGTCAAAAATCAGGCACTGGCCGGTCGTGTTTATTCACGCGATTCGTTAATGGGGCAAGCGATGGAAATCGGGCAGCTTGAGAGCGTCGGGTTGTCGTGGCGGGACGATATTCGCCTATTGGCGGGGTTACGTTCCGTGACAGCGGAAGAAGTCCGCGAAGTGGCCCGCCGTTATTTTGATGATGCCAAATTGACGATTTCCCGCCTCGAACCGCTGCCCGCCGCCGCGCCTGCCGCGCCCGTAGCGCCCACAAAACCTTAAATGTCCCGTCCAATGATGAATTTCCCTGCCTCCCCCTTTTCGGCGTTTGCCCGCCGTCTGCACCTTTCCGCATTGGTCCCGCTTGTTCTGGCCGCCAGCACCGACGTGGCTCATGCAACCCCGCGCATCGAACAATGGACTGCGCCCACCGGCGCAAAAGTGCTTTTTGTCGCCAGCCATGAACTGCCGATGCTTGATATTCAAATTGATTTTGCGGGCGGTCATGCTTTTGACCCGCCGGGCAAAAGCGGCGTTGCCAGTTTTACCCGTGGCTTGCTGGATGCTGGCGCGGGCGATTTAGACGAACAAGCCATTTCCGACCGCGCCGCCGACCTCGGCATGGTGCTTAGCGGCGGCGTGGATGAAGACCGCACGAGTCTCACCGTGCGCACCCTCTCTGCCGCGCAAGAGCGTGATGGGGCCGTGGCGCTGGCCGCGACCGTGCTGGCCCAGCCCAAATTTCCGGCAGAAATGCTGGAGCGCGAGCGCATCCGTGCGCTGGCTAATTTGCGCGAGGCGCTCACCCGCCCCGCTGTATTGGCATCAAGGGCATTTAATGCGGCGATTTACCCGGGGCATCCCTACGGCATCGTGGGCAGCGCAGAATCGTTAGCCGCCATCCAGCGTGAGGACCTTGCCGCTTTTCATGCCCGCTACTACAACGCGCGCAATGCGTCGATTGCCATCGTGGGGGATGTCGACCGCGCCACGGCTGAAAAAATCGCTATCGCGCTCACCCAAAACCTCCCCGACGGCAACCCTGCTGAAGCGTTGCCCGCGCCTGTCCCGCCCCAAGCAGGGCAAATACGCATCAGCAACCCGTCCGCCCAAGCGCATATCCTCGTGGGCCTGCAAGGCATGCGCCGTGATGACCCTGACTATTTCGCGCTGCTCGTTGGCAACCATATTTTGGGCGGCGGCGGGTTTACCTCGCGGCTGATGAAAGAAGTACGCGATAAAAACGGCCTCGCGTATGACGTGCACAGTTATTTTGAGCCGCGCCGGTTAGCCGGGCCGTTCCAGATTGGCCTACAGACGCGGGGCAACCAGAGCACCCGTGCGCTCGATGCCGTAAATGCCACGCTGGCAGAATTCATTGCCAAAGGCCCCACCGAAAAAGAACTCAAAGCGGCGCGTGACAACATCGTGAATGGCTTTGGCTTGCGGCTGGATTCCAACGGCAAAATTTTGAGCTACGTTTCCCTCATCGGCTTCTTTGGCCTGCCGCTCGACTGGCTAGAACGCTACCCGAAATCGGTGAATGCCGTCACGCTCAACGATGTGCGCGACGCTTTTGCCCGCCGCGTACAGCCGGGGCAGCTCATTACCGTTATTGCGGGCGGCGACGGCAGTAGCGAAGAAGGCTCCCCTGCCAAACCGTGAACCGTGCGAACAGCATCCGCATCATCGGCGGGACGTGGCGCTCCCGGCTCGTGACGGTGGGCAACGTCCCCGGTTTGCGGCCCACGCCGGACCGGGTACGCGAAACCCTGTTTAACTGGATTGAAGTCAGAGGCGGCAGTAACGGCCTTGCATGTCTCGACCTCTTTGCGGGGTCTGGCATTCTCGGTTTTGAAGCCGCCTCGCGGGGGGCGGACCGCGTCACGTTTGTTGAGCGCCACGCGCAAGCCTGTGCCGCCCTGCGGGCCAATGCCCAAAAACTCGCGGCCACCCAAGTAGAGATTATCCGGGGCGATGCGCTAGAATTCATCGCCTCAACAGAGCGGCGTTTTGATTTGGTTTTTGTAGATCCGCCCTATCGGCAACAACTCGCCGAGCAAGTCATGCCCCTGTTGAAGCGGATGATGCAGCCCCAAGGGCTGGCGTATGTCGAAGCCGAATCGCCCCTTGCCCCCCCTGCGGGATGGCAGGTATTCAGGCAAGGCCGCGCCGGCCAAGTTCATTTTCACCTCTTTGAACTCACGGAATAATTCCCCATGAGTGAGACTACAGCGGTTTACCCCGGCACTTTCGACCCGCTTACGCTCGGGCACGAAAACCTCGTGAGCCGTGCGGTTTCGATGTTCGGGCGCGTTATCGTAGGCGTTGCGGCCAGCCGCCAAGAAACCATGTTCCCGCTTGATGAGCGCGTAGAAATTGCCGCAGAAGCCCTAGGGCATATTCCCAATGTGGAAGTGGTTGGTTTTGACTGTTTGCTTGTAGACTTTTTACGTCAGCAAAACGCCAGAATCGTTTTACGCGGTGTGCGTACCCTTGCTGATTTTGAGTACGAAGCACGGATGATGTCCATGAACCGCAAACTTTACCCCGCGCTGGAAACCGTGTTCTTGCT
The DNA here is from genome assembly GCA_031257305.1 of Azoarcus sp. Lineage (GTDB taxonomy): Bacteria > Pseudomonadota > Gammaproteobacteria > Burkholderiales > Rhodocyclaceae > WRNU01. The sequence continues at coordinate 979 of JAIRPB010000125.1, read as the reverse complement.
TCCTGCTGAAGAACATGGTTTCCTTGCGGCCAGCGTTGTGCGCGAAATTGCCCGTCACGGCGGCGATGTGAGCCAGTTTGTACCCGAAGCGGTTTTTGCGCACTTACAACGTAAGTTCTTGATTCAAAAAAAGGAAACAACAAAATGTCCCTGATGATTACTGACGAATGTATCAACTGCGATGTCTGTGAGCCGGAATGCCCCAACAGCGCGATTTCGCAAGGCGACGAGATCTATGTCATCGATCCCGCTAAATGCACCGAATGCGTAGGCCATTTCGATGACCCGCAATGTATCGCAGTCTGTCCCGTGGACTGTATTCTCAAAGACCCAGACCACGAGGAGTCGCACGACGAACTCCTCGCCAAATTCAACAAGCTCAATCCCTAGCCTCCGGGCAAAAACATCCCTCCGGCCCCGCCGCCGGAGGGATGCGCTCATCCGGTGACTGACCATGAGCCAACCGCCTGTTCCCGCGCAACCCTGGCGCAGCTTCAACATGCGCCGCATCAAAAGCCGGGACACTTCCATCGAACTGGCCCTGCGGCGGGCGCTTTGGCGGATGGGCGTGCGCTACCGTAAAAACGACAAGCGCCTCCCCGGTTCGCCCGACATCGCCATTACCCGATTCCGAATCGCAGTGTTTTGCGACGGTGAGTTCTGGCACGGCGAAAATTGGGAAGCCCGCAAACCCAAGCTCCAAAATAACCGCGATTACTGGATAGCCAAAATTGAGCGCAACATGCGCCGCGACCTAGAAATCGACCGCCGCCTAGTTTGCCTCGGCTGGACGGTTATCCGGTTCTGGGGCGGCGAAATCCGCAAAAACCTGCCAAGTTGTGTAGAAGCCGTCAGAGAAGCCATGTTTCAGGCACAGCTTGATGCCTTTGACGATGCCGAACCGTTTGATGTGACGTAGCGTTTTTTTGCGGCAACTGCCGGCTTGTCCGGGGGATATGGAGTGTGACGGCTTATGTAG
>JAIRPB010000086.1 GCA_031257305.1 Azoarcus sp. | reverse complement strand
CGTTTCGCCTTTGGCGTTGGTGTAGCCTTGCGCTACCCGTTTTACCCGCTCGGCGGTGACGTTGACGGAAATGGTTTTGTCCATTTCAACCAGAATAAACTTGCGGTTTCCGCCGTCTTTGGCGTTTTGTTTTAATACGGCGTGGGCGGTGGTGCCGGAACCGGCAAAGGAGTCGAGGATAAGGTCGTTGGGTTGGGTGGCTAATTGGATGATTCGTTCTATAAGGCGTACAGGTTTTGGGGTGTCAAAGGTGGCTTTGCTTAAAATTTCTTTAGTTTCTTTTCGTGCTTCATCGTTATGGCCGCACTCATCGTAATTCCAATAAGTAATGGGAACAACGCCTTGCTGAACTTCGTTGAGGTAACGTTTAATTTGTGGCGCGCCTTTTCCGTTTTGCCCAAAAAATATGCGTGTTTCTTCTATCCATCGTTGGGCAGTATCACGGTTTGTCATCCAACACCTTCCGTTGGGCGGGTTATATGAAACGCCTGTATTGGGATTGACAATTGGATAATCGTAATTGGCAGAATATGTTTTTACCGATAAATTATCTGGACGCCAAGGGCCTTTGCCGTCATGGCTATCGTATTTGTACAAACTGTTTTGCTTATTGGTGCGCGGCAATAGATTTCTTGAGAAAGCAGGGGTTTTTCTGTACACCAAAATATAATCCAATACGTTAGAAAACGCTTTAGCATCATTCGACGATGCGTAATTTTTATGCCATGACACACAGGCAAAGAAATTATCTATCCCAAAAATTTCATCGCAAAGCAGTTTCAAATGGGCTTGTTCGTTATCGTCAATGCTGATGAAAATTGCGCCATCGTCCCGTAAAAATTCTCGCAATAAAACTAGCCTCGGGTACATCATGCAAAGCCAGCGGTCGTGCCTGTTGAGCGTTTCGCCCTCTTTGCCCACGACTTCTCCGAGCCATTTTTTAATTTCTGGGCTATTCACATTGTCGTTATACGCCCAACCTTCGTTGCCTGTGTTATACGGCGGGTCAATATAAATACATTTCACTTTCCCCGCATATTTTGGCAATAACGCTTTTAGCGCAAGCAGATTATCGCCTTGAACAATTAAATTCCCAAAATCAGCATCTCCCACTGAATATTCCGCTATTGGTTCTAGCAAATGAAGCGGCACATCTCTGTGATGCGTTTCAACCGCTTTTTTTCCAATCCATTGCAACGATGGCATAACGTTATTTCCTGATTCCGAAAAGAGCGGGCATTTTATCTGGGATGTTTGGCGTTTAGGGAAGCACTGGACAACGCGCCAATTCATACCCCGTACTGCGCCCCCCGCTGTCCGATTTTTTCAAAATTCCCAATGCCAGCAGTGATGTGATGTCGCGCAATGCAGTGTCGGGCGAGCATTTAGCGATGGCCGCCCATTTGCTGCTGGTGAGTTTTCCTTCAAAGCCGTCCAGCAATCGGTTGAGTAGTTTGACTTGCCGTGGGTTTAACGGCGTACATGCCCAACGCTGCCAGAAACGTGCTTTATCCAGCGCGGTATCGAGCGTGGTTTGTGCGCTGGCGACGGCTCGGTTAAGCGTACCGAGAAACCACTGGAGCCATTCGGTGACATCCAGCGTGCCTTTTTGTGTACGTTCAAGCACGTTGTAGTAGTCGCGGCGTTCTCGCTGGATTTGCGCCGATAGGCTGTAGAAGCGTTGCGGGCTACCGTCGGCGCGGGTTAGGAACAGATCGCCCACGGCGCGGGCGATGCGGCCATTGCCGTCGTCAAATGGGTGCAGAGTTACGAACCACAGATGCGCGAGTCCGGCTTTGATAAGCAGGGGGTCGCCCGTTTCTTTGTTTGCCCATGTGAGGAACTGCGCTATTTCGTTGGGTAGCGTGTGGGCGGGCGGTGCTCGGAAGTGCACTGTGTGCCGCCCTATTGGGCCGGAGACGACCTGCATGGGGCCGTTTGCATCATCGCGGCATTGCCCCACGGCGATTTTGCTCATGCCGGAATAGCCCGTGGGGAAAAGCGCCGCGTGCCAGCCGGATAGCCGTTCAAAAGTGAGCGGGGTTTGGGCGTGGGATGTGGCGTCAAGCATCATGTCGACGATGCCTTCAACGTATCTATCGACGGGTGCGAGTGCGCCGATGTCTACGCCTAACTTTCGGGCAATGGATGAGCGCACGGAGTCAGCGTTGAGCGCCTCGCCTTCAATCTCACTGGATTTAACAACGTCTTCGGTTAGCGCCGTGAGACGGGCTTGGTCGCGCAACGTCAGGCCGACATCGGTTAGGCGTCCCAGCAACATGCCTTGAGCGTGGCTGACTTCAGCCAGCCGCTTTGTGAGCGCCGATAAGCTATAGCGCCAGTTTGGCCAGTGGCTGTCCTGCCAGATATAGATGTTTTCTCCGCAATTCATGCGGAGATTAAACGGCGGATTCTCCGCAAAGGCAAGTTAACCGTTGTTGTTCCGCTTAGTTTGCTGGGGCAGGGCTGTATTGGGATGTGGGGCGAGGGAGAAGCGGCGCGGTGTTGGGGGAACCCTTGGCGTGGTTTCATTTGCTGAGGGGGGTAGAGTTACCAGAAACCTGTCCTGAAAAGCACAATGTTTAGCGGATTTCCCGCACACCCGGAAAGCCAATTTTTTCCAGATGGTGTACCCTCCCCCTTTTGCGCAGAAGCCTTGATGCGAAATTGTAAGTGGTCAACCCTAAATGCCAGAACCCACTACCGAACTCTCGCTAGAACCTGTTGATAATGTGCGTTTGGCGCGTTTGTGCGGGGCGCTGGATGAAAACCTACGGCAAATTGAAAACGCTTTTGACATTACCATTTCGCGGCGCGGCGCGTGTTTTATGCTGCATGGGAATAAGAATAATGTGCGGGGAGGCGAGGCGGCGTTGCGCTATTTTTATGCACAGGCGGGCCGTGACCTGACGCGGGAGGAGTTTCAGTTGGGGCTTGTTGAGCTTTCACGCCAGAACGAGGCGCCTTCTAACGCGCCCACATTGGTGACGCGGCGCACGGAGCTACACGGGCGCACGCCCCGGCAGGTTGAGTATCTGATGAATATCCGGGATTACGATATTACGTTTGGCATCGGGCCTGCGGGCACGGGCAAAACGTATCTTGCGGTGGCTAGTGCCGTGGATGCTTTTGAGCGTGATTTAGTGGAGCGCATCGTGCTGACCCGCCCTGCGGTGGAAGCGGGGGAGCGGCTTGGTTTTTTGCCGGGGGATTTGGCCCAAAAAGTGGACCCTTATTTGCGGCCGCTCTATGACGCTCTGTATGACTTAATGGGATTTGACCGCGCCACCAAACTCTTTGAGCGCGGGGCGATTGAAGTGGCGCCGCTGGCGTTTATGCGCGGGCGCACATTGAATAATTCTTTCGTCATTTTAGACGAAGCGCAGAATACGACGCCCGAACAGATGAAGATGTTCCTAACGCGCATCGGTTTTGGAACCAGAGTGGTGGTGACGGGCGATTTAACGCAGGTCGACCTGCCACGCGGCAGCCGTTGCGGCTTGGCGGAGGCGCGTGAGGTGCTGACGGGCGTGCGCGGGCTGGCGTTTACAGAATTCGGCAAAGAAGACGTGGTGCGCCATCCATTGGTTGCGCGTATCGTAGATGCCTATGAACATTACAGTGAGGACAGGAGCAGCCAACATGGCGAAACAGGCAGATAAACCCCGGATTGTCGCAACGGATATAAAAGGCAACAGCGCGAAACTGCGTGCCGGAAAAATCGAAGTGGATTTTGGCGCGGGACGGCGGCTGTTTCTTTCGTTTCCTGATACGGATTCAGATGGCATCGACATCGAAGCCGTGGCGGACGGCGATGGCGCTGCCCCTGCTTTGAGTGTGCTGCCGCGTACCGGCAACGCTATTTCCCTGCGGATGGAGGGCGGCTGTACGGGAACCGCCGATAGCGGCGAAATTGCGGTCACGCTTGGTCCGATGCTCAATCTGGCCGTGCAAAAAGCGGTGGAAGGCGCGGACCGTGACAACGCGCCCAAAAAACACCAAATCAGGCGCTGGGCACAGGCGGCGCTCTTAAATAACGTGGAAGTGACCGTGCGCTTGGTGGGCGAAGTAGAAGGCCGTGCCCTGAACAAAAACTATCGGGGCAAGGATTACGCCACCAACGTGCTGACTTTTGCTTACGGCGGCAAGAAAGACGTTAAAACCGAAACGGCAGAAAAGCGCGACCCCATGATTGGGGACCTTGTGCTGTGTGTGCCGGTGGTGGTGCGCGAAGCAGGCGAGCAGGGCAAGGCGCTGGATGCGCATTTTGCGCATCTCGTGGTGCACGGGATGCTGCACCTGCAAGGGTTTGACCACAAGAAAAAAGCCGATGCCGCCGAAATGGAAGCGCGTGAGCGCGAAATCCTAGGTGCGCTTGGGTATGCGGACCCTTATGTTGTTTAACCTGTTGCCGGGATTGTCCGCATGAGTGATACGGACGAACCCGGCACTGTCCGGGACAAGCCTTCCCTGCTGGAACGTCTGGCGGCGATGCTGACGCCGGAGCCGGAAAACCGTGACGAGTTGATTGCGTTTTTGCGGGCCGCCCATGCGCGCGAGCTGTTTGACGCAGACATGCTGTCGATTATCGAGGGTACGTTGCAAATGTCCGACATGCGGGCGCGTGACATCATGGTCCCGCGTTCCCGCATGAACGTGCTCCATATCGACGATTCGATGGCCTCCATCGTGGATTTTGCGGTTAAAACCGCGCATTCGCGTTTCCCCGTGGTCAGCGGCGATAAGGATGATGTTGTCGGCATTTTGCTTGCCAAGGATTTGCTGCGCTTCTTCACTGGGCGGGAATTTCACCTACGCGAGATGCTGCGCCCGGCGATGTTTATCCCAGAATCCAAATTGATTAACGAGCTATTGCGCGAATTCCGCCAAAGCCGCAACCATATGGCGGTTGTGGTTGATGAATACGGCGGAGTCGCGGGGCTTGTTACCATTGAGGACGTACTGGAACAAATCGTCGGCGAAATTGAGGATGAATACGACGATGGCGAAGAAGGCAGCAGCAACATCGTGGCCGAGCACGGCGGGCGTTTCCGGGTGAAAGCCATCACGCCCGTGAGCGATTTTAACCAAGCGTTTTCAACCGATTTTCATGAAGAAGAGGTTGACACTATCGGCGGCTTGGTCATCCGTCATTTTGGGCATCTCCCGCGCCGGGGCGAAGCCGTTGTGATTGAAGGCTGGTGCTTCCGCGTGGTCCGGGCAGATAGCCGGCGGGTTGATATGCTGGTGGTGGAGCGGGATATGGGTGAAGGGCAAATGGCAGGTGCGTAAAATCAAAACGTTGCTTACAATGGCTCTGCGCCCGTAATGGCGGATAGCTATCCCCGGAGGCGTTCTTGCTGTTGAAGATTGGGGAGAAGGCGCGTGAGGAAAAAGTATGAATTTAGGAGAGAGCAATGAGAATTTTTGCTAGGGCGATTTGCGTGGCCGTTGCTTTGGCGGCATGCCTATTTTTAATCGCTTGCGAGTCTACTGATAGCAAAGTTAAACAGAAAGTGACACGTGCCACTATTAGTAATGAGGAGTTTTTGAGGCTTTGCGCATCTGGAAATGTGCAGCAAATTCAAGCGGCCATACGAAATGGGGCTAATGTTAATGCGCGGGATAAACAGGGCGTAACGCCTTTAATTGTTGCTGCAATGAGAAACGGTCATCCTGAAATCATCACAGCCTTATTAAAAGCTGGGGCGGATGTCCATGCGCAAAGCAAAGATAGAATGTCGTCTTTGTTTGTTGCGGCCTCTAACGGAAATTTTGAAATAGTCACTATTCTGTTAAATGCCGGGGCGGATGTTAATGTGCGAGACAAGGAGGAGTCTACGCCTTTGATGGTTGTTAAAACATTAAAATTGGTCACGGCTTTGCTCGATGCCGGGGCTGATACCAATATTCGGAATCGGGACGGCATGACGCCTTTAATATATGCCGCACTCAACGGTAATCCAGAAATCGTGAGCATTTTATTGGCATCGGGAGCGAATGTTAATGCACGGAGCGAAGACGGTTTAACGCCTTTAAGGGTAGCGGTTTTGGGAAAAAGAAATAACCAAAATAGTAATGAGGTTGTAAAATTGTTGTTGGCGGCGGGAGCGGATGTTAACGCGCAAGATAATAAAGGCGAGACGCCTTTGGGGATTGCCGCGACGGTGAATACCGATAAAAGGCTCGTCACAACCTTGTTAGAATCCGGGGCGGATGTGAATAGGCGAGATAAAAAAGGTTTAACGCCTTTGATGAATGCCGTTAAATTAAATGAGCCTAAAATGATAACGCTATTGTTAAAAGCGGGAGTTGACCAAAATGTGAAGTATAACGGGTTCCGTATTGTGGACTATGCCATGATGCGGCTTTGCGCAAACGGGGAATTAGAAGATGTTCATACAGCAATACAAGCGGGGGCAAATGTTAACGCACGTTTTGAAAATGGCCCCACGCCTTTGATGATTGCCGCAAAATATAGTAGCCAGCCTAGTCTTGTGATGCTTCTGCTTAATGCCGGGGCGAATCCCAATACTGAAGATGAATATGGATACCGCGCAATAGACTACGCGAAAGAAAACGTTCATTTAAGAGATACGGTTGCGTATTATAGGCTCTGGGAATTGAGTAAATGATTTTTCAGAAAAAGATGTATAGGGTTGTTGCTGTTTTTCTATTGATGTTGCTGGCGGGCGGGTTGTCCGTATTGGCCTTTGCGCCCATAGGCGTATTTCCAATGGCGTTTTTAAGCCTTGCGGTATTGGTTTATTGGCTGGATGACACCGCATTAAAGCGCACAGGTTTTGCCCTAGGTTTTGCGTGGGGGCTTGGCGCATTTGGGGCGGGCGTCTCGTGGCTTTATGTGGCGTTAGTGCGTTACGGCGGCATGTTTCCGCCGTTGGCGGTATTGGCTATTTTTTTATTTTGTGCGTTTCTTTCGCTTTATCCGGCGCTGGCCGGCATGTTTTATGTGCGTTGGCGGTACGGCGGTTTATTGCGGCGGTCTTTGCTGTTTGCCGCGCTGTGGGTGTTTGCAGAATGGCTACGCGGTACGCTTTTTACGGGGTTCCCGTGGCTCTCTATCGGCTATTCCCAAACGCCGCCTAGCCCGCTGGCCGGGTATTTTCCGGTTGTCGGGGTTTATGGGGTGAGCGGTGTGGTGGCTCTTGTTTCGGGGCTTCTGGCGCTCTGCGTTGCCAAAGGGGTGGGGCATATCCGCACGGCGGGGCCTGCGTTGGCTCGAAGCGAACTGATGCCAACGTTTTTTATAAATTCTGGCGTGAGGTTTTCTGCCGCGTTAGCGGGCGTCATTCTTTTGGGCGGGGCGTGTTTATCTTTTATCCGTTGGGCGGAACCTGACGGTTCGCCGCTTTCGGTATCGCTCATACAGCCTAACATTGAGCAATCGCTGAAATGGAACCCGGCGCATCATGCCGAAACGCTCCAAGTTAACGCCGAACTCGTGCGCAAGGCGCAGGGAAGTATCATCGTGCTGCCCGAAGCCGCCTTGCCTACAACGCTTGATTTGCTGCCGCCGGAGTATCTCAAAGAACTGACCGATTCCGTTGCCCAGCAGGGGAGCGCGCTGGTTGTGGGTGTTTTTATGAGTGACGACGGCCGGTTTTATAACGCCGCCGTTACGCTGGGTGAGGGTAGCGGACAACGTTACGCTAAAAATCATCTTGTGCCTTTTGGCGAATATTCTCCGCCGCTTTTCGGCTGGTTCTATCGGTTCGTGGACATCCCGATGTCCCGCCAAAGCACTGGCGGCGCAAACCAGCCGCCGCTCCGTTTGTTTGGGAGGCGCATTGCCGTCAACATTTGCTATGAAGACGTTTTTGGCGCGGAGCTTCTTCCCAGCCTGCCGCAAGCGGGGCTGATGCTTAATCTCTCAAACTTAGCGTGGTATGGCGATTCTTTCGCCCAACCGCAGCACTTGCAGATTGCCCGCGCCCGCGCAATGGAAACAGGCCGTCCCATGCTCCGCTCCACCAACACCGGCATGACCGCCCTTGTGTTGCCGGATGGTTCCGTGCCATCCGTTCAGCCCGCTTTTACGCGGGGCGTTTTGGAAGTTACCGTGTCGGCCTATCGGGGACTGACGCCTTATGCGTGGTGGGGCGATGTGGCGGTGATGGTTTTGGCGGGGGCCGTGATTTTAGCCGCATGGGTGTGGCCGCTTCCCGTACCCCGTCCGCTCCGTTAGACTATGGGCTTCTGTAACAGGATGTAGCGGTATTTACGGGAAGTTGGTTTTGTTTGTAATAACAGGAAGGGGTGAGCATGATTTATCCAATTCGTTTATTCGTGGGGCTGTCCGCTGTTTGTTTTGCCTTGGCGGCCCAAGCGCAAACGTTGAGCTTGAGTGAAACCCGTCTCGCGGCGGAGCAGGGGAATGTGAAGGCGCAGTACGAACTGGGTTCGGCGTATGCGTCAGGCCGTGGCGTAAAACGGAACCCTGCGGAAGCGGCGAAGTGGTATACGCTGGCGGCGGAGCAGGGGTTGCCGCAGGCACAGAATAATCTTGGGCTGATGTACGAAAAAGGCCGGGGTGTAGCCCGAAACGAGGCGGAAGCGGTGAAGTGGTATACCCTTTCCGCAGAGCAGGGAGATGCTAAGGCACAGAATAATCTCGGTTTTATGTATGCCCACGGAAAAGGGATTGCCAAAGATGAGGCGTTGGCCGTTGAATGGTTCCGCAAGGCGGCAGAACAGGCGCTACCGCAGGCTGAAAATAATCTTGGGTATATGTATGCCCACGGCAAAGGCGTGGCAAAGGACGAGGCTGAAGCCGTGAAGTGGTATACACAGGCGGCGGAGCGGGGGTTCGCGCTGGCGCAGAACAATCTTGCCTCGATGTATCACGCGGGCCTGGGCGTCCAAAAAGATGCTGAAGAAGCGCGAAAGTGGTGGCGCAAGGCGGCGGAACAGGGCGACGCAAACGCCAAAAAGAAACTGGAAAATCTCAAATAAAACAAAAAGATGGCACATAGACGAGGGGAGAAGCAGAAGTAATCTTGCCGGGAATATCTTTATGTTTAACGGCGCAGTTTCGCAGCTTTCGGTTTTGCACGATTTTTGGTCGCACTGGGGCTTTGAGCCTTGGGTGGAGCCGCCCTTTGCGGGGGTTGTACGACGCCAGCGGTTTGTAAAAAGCGGGCTGTTGGGCAAGGTGGCGGAATTTGCCGCTTGGGATTGCATCGTCTGGTCTGCGGGTACGGAAGAGGACCGTGCTCGGCTTTGGCAAAATCTTGCCCCTTTGCCAGATGTGATGACCCAGCGTTTCCTTTTTTTGCTGGATTCTCCTTGGACGGAACGGCGTATCCGTTCTTTTGCTTGGGGTTTTAGGGGGTATGCGGAATTTTATGCTTATGCCCCCGGCACGGCGGGACATCCCAGAGCTCAGGATTTGACCGGCTTGGTCGACCTCGGCATGGAACTACTGAAAAAAACGATGCCGCCGCCTGTTTCTGAATTCCCTACGTTGCCGCATGACGGTTTGCCCGATGCCAGCAACGGGAATAACGTCTCAAAGTCTGAATGTCTTTGTTCCTTGTGTCGTTCTGTCGTTGGATAACAGGAGTCCTCAATGCTTACCATTCTATTTTTAGCCGCCGTCGTGTTCTTCGTCTTGGCTTATCGGTTTTACGGGCGCTTCATGGCCCAGAAGTTTAAGTTGGACGATAGCCGTAAGGTGCCCTCTGAAACGATGTTCGATAACGTGGATTACTGTCCGGCGCATCCGGCTGTGCTAGTGGGACACCATTTTTCGTCTATTGCCGGGGCCGGCCCCGTTGTGGGACCCATTACTGCTGCCGGTATGTTCGGTTGGCTTCCCGCTTATCTGTGGTGCGTACTCGGTTCTTCCTTTTTTGGCGGGCCGCATGATACGGGTTCTTTAATTGCTTCTGCACGGCATGAAGGCAAATCCGTTGGCGTGGTGATTAGGCGCTGGATTGGGGAGCGAGGCTCCTTGCTATTTCTGACCTTTTCTATTTTGACTTTAATTCTGGTGACGGCGGTATTTTTCCAGATTTCTGCCGAAACCATGTCAGCAGATCCGGCGGTAGCTTTTGCTGCCATCGTTTATATGGGGTTAGCCCTCGTTTTTGGGCTGATGGTTTACCGCTTTGGGATTTCCCTCAAAGTTTCCACAATTATCATGCTTCCTTTTGTTTTTGGGGCATGCTGGTTTGCGAATGGGCATCCCGATTTCGCCGCGAATTTTAAGTTTGAGGTTGAAACTTGGCGGTGGATTTTAGTGGGCTACATCATTTTGGCTTCTCTTTTGCCGGTGTGGCTGTTGCTTCAGCCCCG
>JAIRPB010000054.1 GCA_031257305.1 Azoarcus sp. | reverse complement strand
ACAGTTGCAGTACCTTCTCAAACGGCGCACCATTGCGGCATTGTTATTCGTCTTTTCATGCTGGGTTTCCTATGCGTCCTGCCTACGCCAAAATTGACCTTGATGCGCTTCTTTACAATTACCGGCTTGCCCGTCTGCGTCATGGCAAATGCTGTTTTGCCGTGGTTAAAAGCAATGCTTACGGGCATGGCGCGGTTGCCTGTGCGCGGGCGCTTGCCGAAGAAGCGGATGGTTTTGCGGTGGCTTTTTTGGAAGAAGCCATTACCCTGCGGGAAGCGGGTATCAAAAAACCGATTTTGCTGCTTGAAGGTGTTTTTGAGCCAGAAGAACTGATTGAGGTTTCCCGCCTCAAGTTATGGATGGTGGTGCACCATCAGGCTCAAGTTGATATGGTTGTTAGAACTGCTATTTCTGCGCCGCTGCATGTTTGGTTCAAAATCAACAGCGGCATGAGCCGTGCTGGTTTTTCGCCGTTTGGCGCACATCGTGCATGGCAGCGGCTTATGGCGAGCGGCAGGGTTGGAGAATGCGGCTTTATGAGCCATTTCGCTTGCGCCGATGAACCCGATTCCGATACCACTGCCCGGCAAATCGAGGTGTTCGACAAGGCCACGCATGGGTTGCCCGGGGCGCGCAGCCTTGCCAACTCCGCCGCCATTCTGGCTTGGCCGGATTCTTACCGGGACTGGGGGCGGCCCGGCATCATGCTTTACGGGGCCGACCCTATGCCAGAGGAAAACCACAGCCTTCGGCCCGTGATGACGCTTGAAAGCCAAGTCGTGGCCGTGCGCGAGCTGGCTGTGGGCGATGCGCTCGGTTATGGCGCTACGTTTATTGCCAAACGTCCTACCCGCGTTGGGCTTGTGGCGATGGGTTATGCGGATGGTTATCCGCGCTCCGCTACCAACGGTACGCCTGTGGCCGTGGGCACAAAATTGACTTCCCTGATTGGGCGCGTTTCGATGGATATGCTCACGGTTGACCTGACAGACCTCCCGGATACGGATATTGGCAGTACGGTAGAGCTTTGGGGCAAGCGTGTTTCTATCAACCACGTTGCGAAAGCGGCGGGCACTATTTCTTACGAGCTTCTGTGCAACGTTAAACGTGCGTCGTTTGTCTGGAGCGGCGGCAAGTGATTTTGGGCGCAAGGCATAGGTTCCCTTGCGGATTGTTTGCCTCGCCATGCCGTACCGACCGTGTCCGGCAGGCTGTGTTTCCCTAGCAAAACGTTGTGCCCAATCCCTTCAGCGGAGGGATTTTTTTTGGGGGGCTAATGCAGCGTTCTCGGCTGAAAAATCGCTTCGATTTCTTCGACGTTAAATTGGTAGGAGTGGTTTGATAGCTCGTCGCGGATGGTTACGCCGTCGCAGTCATCAAGCATGGCGCAGACTTCGTCTTTTCCGAGCGTTAGCAGCATGTCGATGATTTTTTCTGGGTCGCGGGGCCAGTGGTGCGTGACGGCGCGGGCCGGGTAGAGGCGCGTATCCTCTTCGGCAAAAAGGCGGCGGAGCAGGGTTGCGGCGTCTAATGTAAGGAGTTCATCGTCACGCACGGTTTCTGCCAAGGCTTGGATGCGCCGCCAGCCGTCAGGGTCTTTTTCGTCAGAGCTGGGGAGTTTTTGCACGAATAGCGCCACGCTGGCTTCTTGGTTGCAGGCCAGCCATAAGTCGGTGGGCTGCTGTGCGGATTGCTCAAAATAGTGCGCAAAGACTTCGGCAATGCTGTTGCCGTCAAGCGCGATGAGGCTTTGATAGGGCTGTTCCATCTCTAGCGTTTTGAGGGTGAGCTGCAATTGCCCTTCACCGAGGAGCGAGGGCAAATCGCGCCCGGAGATGTGTCTGTCGACCCTTGCGAAGCCTCGCAGGTTGAGTGTCTCAGTGCAGTCGACAACCAAAAGGTTGACGGGGCCATCGCCTTGGGCTTGGAAAACTTGTCGGCCCGGATGTTTGAGATTGCCTGCCAGTACGGCGCTGACGGCGGCCATTTCGCCTAAGAGCTTTGCGGCGGCAGGGTGATAGCCACGGTCATGCTGCATGGCTTGCCATACGTCGGTGAGTTTGACGATGACGCCTTTAATATCAAGATTTTCCAGCATAAAACGCTGGATGTAGCTGGTTGGGTTCATGTTGTAAAGATAACTCATTTGTTCTTTGCGCGGGCAAAGGCTAATGCTAACGCGCTTTCGGCGGTTTGTGGCTTTGTATTTACACGTTGTGGGTTGAAAACCGGTTTGGGGCGTACTGCGGTGTGGTGTTCTGTTCCTGCCGTGCGGCGGGTGTCATCAGCTAAGCGCATGGTGAGCGCGATGCGCTTGCGCGGGAGGTCAACCTCCAGCACCTTTACTTTGACGATTTCTCCTGTTTTAACAACGCTGTGCGGGTCTTTTACAAAGCGGTCTGCCAAGGCCGAAATGTGTACCAAGCCATCTTGATGTACGCCAATATCGACGAACGCGCCAAAGTTAGTCACGTTGGTCACAACCCCTTCAAGCTGCATACCGGGCTGGAGGTCTGCGGGAGAATCAATGCCTTCGCGGAAACTCGCCGTGCGGAATTCGGGGCGCGGGTCGCGGCCCGGTTTTTCGAGTTCAACAAGAATGTCTTTAACTGTGGGCAGGCCAAAACGCTCATCAGTGAAAACGGCGGGATTGATTGTTTTGACGAGGGAGGCATTGCCCATGAGCGCATGGGCATCTTTATTCATTTTAAGAAGAATGCGTTCCACTACCGGGTAGGCTTCTGGGTGGACGGCTGAGGCATCTAGCGGGTTGTCACCGTCTAGGATGCGCAGAAAACCCGCCGCCTGCTCAAAGGTTTTTGCGCCCAGCCGGGGGACTTTTAGCAGCGCGTGACGGTTTTTGAACGGGCCATTATCGTTGCGGTGCGCAACGATGTTGCCGGCAAGCAAAGTGTTTAGCCCCGAAATCCGCGCCAGTAGCGGCGCGGAGGCGGTGTTGACGTCAACGCCGACAGCGTTCACGCAATCTTCGACTACGGCATCTAGGCTTTTCGCAAGCTGTCCTTGGTCGACATCATGCTGGTATTGCCCGACGCCGATTGATTTGGGGTCGATTTTGACCAGTTCCGCTAGAGGGTCTTGTAGCCGCCGTGCGATAGATACCGCTCCGCGAAGGGAAACGTCCAACGTTGGGAATTCCCGTGCGGCGAGTTCAGAGGCGGAGTACACCGACGCGCCCGCTTCCGAGACCACAATCCGTGTGAGGTGTAATTCCGGCTGATGGGCGCACAGTTCCGCCACCAGAGATTCTGTTTCGCGTGAGGCCGTGCCGTTGCCGATAGCAACAAGTTCTACCGCGTGTTTCTTGGCCAGCATTGAGAGCGCAACGAGCGCCCCGGCGCGGTCGCGGCGGGGTTCAAATGGGTAAATCGTGGCGGTATCGAGCAGTTTACCCGTGGCGTCGACCACGGCCACTTTTACCCCCGTGCGGATGCCGGGGTCGAGTCCCATCACGCAGCGTGCGCCCGCCGGAGCGGCGAGTAGCAAATCTTTTAGGTTGCGGGCAAAAACCCGGATGGCTTCTTCTTCTGAACGTTCGCGCAGGGCGTTCATGAGGTCGAGTTCTAGCGAGAGGGATATTTTGACCGCCCAAGCGCGGCGCACGGTTTCCGCAAGCCATTTGTCGGCGGGGCGGTTTTGGTCACGGATGCCAAAACGCGCTGCGATGCGCTGTGCGCAGGGGTGCGGGGCGTTGTTGCTGCCTTCTGGAAGAGGCAAATCAAGCGCGAGCTTCAGCACGCCTTCGTTGCGCCCGCGCAGCAGCGCCAGCGCCCGGTGAGAGGGCAGGGTAGCAAACGCCTCACAAAAATCGAACCAATCGCGGAATTTTGCCCCTTCGTTTTCTTTGCCCTCAACCACGGTGGAGCGGATTTCTCCCTTATCCCTAAGAAGCTGGCGCAATTCGCCCAATAGCGCGGCGTCTTCGGAAAATTGCTCCATCAGGATTTGCCGCGCCCCGTCGAGCACCGCTTTAACGTCCCCAAAACCCGCTTCAGCATTCAGATAGTCTTGCGCGGCATGTTCGGGTTCGAGTTCGGGTTGGGCAAGCAAAGATTCAGCCAGCGGCGCGATGCCGGCCTCACGGGCAATTTGCGCCTTGGTCCGGCGTTTGGGTTTGTAGGGGAGATAAAGGTCCTCAAGCCGCTGTTTGGTTTCAGCAGATTCGATTTCCCCCCGCAATTGCGCCGTGAGCTTGCCTTGTTCTTCGATAGATGCCAGCACCGCCGTGCGGCGTTCTTCTAGCTCGCGTAAATAAACCAGCCGTTCAGAGAGCGTGCGCAATTGCGTATCGTCCAAGCCGCCCGTAGCCTCTTTGCGGTAGCGGGCGATGAAAGGGACGGTTGCGCCGTCATCGATAAGCTGTACCGCAGCGGTGACTTGCTGCGCGGAAACGTTGAGTTCTATAGCGATGCGGTTTTCAATTTGGTCTGGCATTGGGAAGAAAAAAATATGAAAAGCGGTGCGCGATAGTGAAGCAAGAGAGACAAGAGCGCAAGATGCCGCACTGCACCCGTATTAGCCCTTACCAAAAAAAGCAGGATGGTTTTATTTTTGGAATTGTCCTAGCCGTAATGCTCCAATACATTATTTCTTCCCAAGCATTCCTGCCCGCGCCATGAATGACGCTGAAATTTAGTTGCTAGCTACCGTCGCCCGGCCGGAACCGGGCAGACTTCGCCAAGACCCCCTTCAGTGCAGCAGCGCCCGGAGGGTATCTTGGGGAAGTCCCGTGGCCAGTGCTACCTCCGCGAGCGGCCGGCCGGCGGCCAGCATGTTCCGCGCCACGGACAGCAGGGCTTCCTCACGGCCCACCTCGCGGCCGCGCATCTCTGCGGCGCGCTCGACGGCGGCGATGTCGCGGCGCAGCTTCTCGCGGGAGTCGGCGAGCATCCGCGCCTGCTCGTCCTCGGAGAGGGCCATCAGCTTGGCGACAGCCTTTTTCACTTGCGGGTTTTTTTCAGCGAGCATGTCCAGTTCCTCCTTGTCGCAGGCGGCCATGAACTTGAGCCAGCCCCACAGGGGCTGCCTTTACAGCTCAAAATGTTCCCCTGCGTTGAGGGCAAACCCGCGCAAAAATTCCGCAGCTGCCATCCATCGGCTTCCGGGGCGTTGTAGTTCTTTTATGCACAGAGCCTCTTTGCCGCAGGCTACCACGATGCCAGAAGCGGAAACGTTAAGGAGTGTTCCCGGCTCGCCGTGTGCGGCGACTCGATGCGCGGCTCGGATTTTGAGCGTTGTGCCGCGTATTGGGCTAAAAGTGGTGGGGTAGGGGTCAAAAGCGCGTATCTGGCGTTCAAGTTCTTCTGCCGTTCTCTGCCAGTTGAGTTGGCCTTCAGCGCGGGTAATTTTGTGGGCGTAAGAAACTTCCTCCCCATTGGTTGGCTGTGCCGTGGCGGGCAGGTTGCCAGATGCCAGACGCGCCAAGGCTTCGACAATCATTTCCGCGCCTAACCGCGCTAATTTGTCGTGCAAAAGGCCGGCTGTGTCGTGAGGGGCAATGTCGAGACTTCGGCGTAGGCATAGCGGGCCGGTATCGAGTCCCTCATCCATCTGCATGATAGTGATGCCTGTTTGGGTGTCGCCCGCCTCGATGGCGCGCTGGATAGGTGCCGCGCCGCGCCAGCGGGGCAGTAGCGAGGCGTGGATATTGAGGCAGCCCTGTTTGGGCAAAGCCAAAACCTCCGGCGGCAGAATGAGGCCATAGGCGGCCACCACCAGCACATCAGGCTGGCTTGCCGCCAGCGCCACACGTTGTGCTTCCGTGCGTAGCCGTTCCGGTTGGTCGATAGCCAGCCCGTGCGCCAGTGCCCGTTGCTTCACCGGGCTGGGCGTGAGTTTCATCCCGCGCCCAGAAGGGCGGTCGGGTTGTGTGAGCACCAGCGGGACGTTATAGCCTGCCGCGAGGATGGCTTCTAGCGCATGTGCCGCAAAATCAGGAGTGCCTGCAAAGGCCACACGGAGGGGGAGGGGCATGGAATTATTCGTCATGGCGGTTTGTGAGTAGTTTTAGTAATCGGTTATCCAGAAACGTGAGCCGACAATATCGCCAATCATTGACTTCACCTCCGTTTTTTATTGTTGCTGTTATAAAACTTTTGGGTAAACAGCCATTAAAAAATAGGTAGCTCATGCGGGCAGGTTTAACCCCCTATGCGCTAGTTTCTTCTTCCCGCTGTTTTAGTAATTTGGAACGGATTCGGTTTTGTTTGAGGCGGGAGAGGTATTGGACGAATACTTTGCCGTCGAGGTGGTCAAGTTCGTGCTGGATGCAGATGGCAAGCAGGCCATCGGCTTCAAGCTCAAAGGGTTCGCCTTTTTCGTTGAGCGCCCGGACTTTGACCCACTCTGCCCGTTTGACTTTTTCGGTGACGCCGGGGACGGAGAGGCAGCCTTCTTCGTTTTCGCATTCGCCGGATTTTTCGATGATTTCGGCGTTGATGAAAACCCGTAAATCGTTGTGGTCTTCGCTGACATCAATTACCGCTATCCGCTTGTGGACGTCTACTTGGGTTGCGGCTAAGCCGATGCCCGGCTTTTGGTACATGGTCTGCGCCATGTCATGGATGAGTTGCCGGATGGAATCGTCGATGACGAGGACCGGTGCCGCTTTGGTATGCAGTTTGGGGTCGGGAAACCGCAGAATCGGTAAAACAGCCATAACGCCTTGCCAGTAAAGAGAAAAGTGTCACAACCATATTTTTGTATGCGGCCTAACATGCACAGTCATGGCACTTTTCTGCGCCAGATGCCGTGAAGCCGCTAAAAAACAAGGAATCAGACAAATGCTTCGGATTATATCTTTCATCATCGCCGGCATCGCGTTTCTTGCCAGCGCCAGTGTTCAAGCTGAACCTCCCGCCCTTGCCCCGGATGCGCCGGATTCTTACACCGTTGTTAAGGGTGACACCCTTTGGGGTATTTCAGGCCGCTTTTTGAAAGACCCTTGGCGGTGGCCTGAAGTTTGGGAGATGAACGGGGAGCAGATTCAAAACCCGCATCTGATTTACCCCGGCCAGATTGTGGTGCTGGACCGCAGCGGGCCTTACCTGCGTATCGGCAAGCGCGTGGGCGGCGGCAGTGCTGGCGCTGTGGGTGATGGGAAGCTCCAGCCCAAGGTTTATCAGACCCCAGTGAAAGAGGCGATTCCAACTATCCCGCTGAAAGCGATTGCGCCGTTCTTGACGCGGCCGCTGGCTATTGATGAAAGGTCGCTCCGGGAGGCGGCAACGATTGTGGCAACCGAAACCCATCGTGTTTATTTGGGGCAGGGCGATGCCATTTTTGCCAAAGATGTAGATGAAGATGTCGACAAATGGGCCATCTTCCAAGCCGCAAAGCCGCTCGTTGACCCGGTGAGCAAAAAAGTGCTCGCCTATGAGGCGCGATACCTCGGTTCTGCCCGAGTCACGGAACGCACGGACCCTGTGACGCTTGAAATTGTTGAAGCGGTTCAAGAAATTGGCGTGGGCGATAAGATGTTGCCCGCCGAGGGCGAGTTAATTTTCTCTTACGCGCCCCACGCGCCTACGAATGACATCAACGCCCGGTTAGTTTCGATTCACAACGGGGTTTCTGAAGCCGGAAAATTGAGCGTGGTGGTAGTTAGCGCCGGACGGTTGGATGGTTTGGAACCCGGCAATGTTTTGGCGATGTTCCGTGACCGGGGCGTGGCGGTGCACGAGAAACAAACTTACCGTTTGCCAGAAAAACGATATGGCATCGTTTTGGTCTTTCGCGTGTTCGATAATGTGTCGTATGCTCTGATAATGGACACGGACGGACAAGCGGCAATTGGTGATTTACTTCGCAACCCCTAATTTTTCGCGGGCACTCGGCAAGCCATGGTAGATGGGCTTGCCGGTTGGCTCCGCCTCGCGCTTTCTCCCATTGGTGCGGCACAGCAGCGTAAGTTGCTGGCCGCTTTTGGTTTGCCGGAAAGTGTTTTTGCCCAGCCGCGTAACCAGCTTGCGGGTGTTGTGGGCGCAGAAGCGGCAGAGGCGCTCCTGAAAGAACCCCATCCTGCGGCGTTACAAGCGGCGTTGGATTGGGCGGGCGCTCCAGGCAACCATGTTCTGACGCTGGCTGACGCGGATTATCCGAAAGCGTTGCTTGAAATCGCTGACCCTCCGCTTGTGCTTTACGTGAAAGGCAACGTCGATTTGCTAGGGCGCGAGGCGCTTGCCATTGTGGGTTCCCGTGTGCCAACCGCCCAAGGCGAAATCAACGCCGAAACTTTTGCCAGCAGCTTGGCGGCCTCAGACCTTGTGATTGTGAGCGGGCTGGCACAGGGCATCGACGCCGCCGCGCATCGGGGAGCCTTGCTGGCGAAGGGCGGGACCGTAGCGGTTATCGGTACGGGCATTGACCGCATCTATCCGGCGCGTAACGCTGCGCTGGCCCGGGAAATTGCGGGCAAGGGCGTTGTGCTAAGCGAGTTTCCTTTGGGGACGACTGCCGCACGCTGGAATTTCCCGCGCCGTAACCGTTTGATTGCGGGGCTGGCGCTGGGCGTTCTGGTGGTTGAAGCCACCACAGAAAGCGGCTCGCTGATTACGGCCCGTTTTGCCGCAGAGTGCGGCCGCGAAGTTTTTGCTATCCCCGGCTCCATCCATTCCCCGCAGTCGCGTGGATGCCATCGGCTCATCCGTGAGGGCGCAAAACTTGTTGAAACCGCCGATGATGTGCTCGAAGAACTGCGCGGCATTTCTCAAAAACCGGAAATTAAGCGCCAAAAACCCCGCTACCCGAGCAAGCCAGTTTCTAGCCGCAAAACACCTTCTCCGACATCATCAGCCTCCCTTCCCGCGCATCTCCCGCCGGAGGCGCTTCGTATTTTGGAGTGTCTGGGAACTCGCTCATGCGATATTGACGCGCTCACATTGGAGACGGGCTTGCCCGTCGAAGCCTTGCAAGCCCATCTGCTCACGCTTGAATTAGAAAGTTTGGTTATCCGCCAGCCGGGCGGGAGCTTTTTGCGGCTGTTTATTTGAGGGGGAGCCGGGAGAGGCTCGCTGGGCGTTTGGATTACACAAATTCCCGTCATTGCGAGAAGCGAAGCGACGAAGCAATCCAGACTGTCCGTCGGACGGGATTCTGGATTGCTTCGCTACGCTCGCAATGACGGGCGTTCTGAAATGGCTTGGCGGCGGGAGCGGTATCTACAGCGTGGGGCGGATTCCCTGAAACCCTCTCCCCTTGGGAGAGGGTGGCGCGTAGCGCCGGGTGAGGGAGCGGCGCTGGAATGGGCATCGCCCCTTCCCTTGCCCCGTTCCCTCACCCCCGGCCCCTCTCCCTGAGGGAGAGAGGGGTTATTTGGCGTACCTCGGCCATCAGAACTCAAACTTCATCCGCACGCTGCCCGTGACCCCTTTGCGCTGGCCGCCGTAGCCTTGTACGCCTAGGTCCAGCGAGAGCGGCAATGTGGCGGAGTTGAGGACGAAGCCGATTTCCGCTACGCCCGTGTTGCCTTTCAGGTTTGGCGAGTCAATGTTGTAGCCGTTGGTTTTGGCTTTTGCTTTGCCGTCGAACTCGTGTTCCCATGCCAGCCCGACGTAGGGGGTGAGGCGGTCGCTTAGGAGGGCGTAAGCGAAGCGGTCGTTTAGGGTGTGAGTGTAGGAAAGACGGCCGCCGAGCCTTAGGCGCATGGAATCTGCGTCCTCAAACTTCACTTCTTCGCCGGTGGAGAGCCTTACCGAGTCGCCTTCCTGCCTTGTCCAGAAGGCTTTGCCGTAGAGGTCGAACGTGGATTTTTCCGTTAGCTTCCAGACGTAGCCTGTGCCTAGATGTACGCTGGCGTAGGCGGATTCGGCGCTGTATTCCGCTTTTCTGCCTTGGCTGTCGCGCAGGTCGGAACTGCCGTAGTCGTTGTCAATCCTCCCGGCGCGTAGGCTCGCTTCGGCGTACCAGTTTCCGGTTTGGCTGGCGGCGGCGTCGAAGCGGCCCAATATCCCGGCTCCGTATTGTTTCAAATCGCCTTTGCCGTGGACTTTAGCGGCATTAGAGAACGAGTTATAGGTGTCGTAATTGCCTTTGCCGTATTCGAGAAAGGCGCCGAGGGTGACGCGCCCCGCGCTAAGTGTTGTTTTGCCCCACGAAAGGCCGGCCATGAGGCTGAAGCCGTCGACATCCACATGCGAACCCGTTTTGTAACGGCTAGTGCCGCCGGAGATTGCGGCAAACGCGCCGCGCCCCAGTCCGGCTTTTGCCATTTTGACGGCCGCTTCCATGCCTTTGCCCGCCGCGAAGTCCGCGCCTTGGTTCACGAAGGTGACGCCGGAGAGATAGCCTTCGGAGAGGGATTTGGTCTGCGGGTTGAGTTCGTCGTTGGTGCTGGACACGGTGGCAGTCAACTGTTGCGCGTTCGTGGTGAGTTCAAAGTCGTAGTTGTGAATCACGGTGATGCCCTGCATCGTCCGCCCGTGGGCGGAAGTGTTGGCGGGCGTACCGGTCAGGCTGCCTGTGGCGTCCAGAAGCGTGAGGGTATCGCCCGTCTGCAATGCGATGGGCGTGCCGTCGATAGTCATTTGTACCGTCGCGCCGGAAATGTCCGCGTCGCCTATGACCGTAAGTAGTGTGCCGCCGGAAGTCATCGCGGCGGGGACGTAGAAACTCATCACGCCGCCCGCTGTGTCCAGATTGCCCGTATAGGTTGCGCTCCCCCGTACATCCAGTTGGGAGAGGGCGGCTACCGCGCTGTTGGACAGTCTGAACTCCGTGCCGTCATACAGGGCGAGTTTGTTCGAGAACGTCGCGGAAGCGCCGTCAAGTTCCAGCGTTCCGGCTTTCACTTCCGTCAGGCCAGTGTAGGTATTTGTGCCGGAGAGAGTGAGGGTGCCGCTTCCGGTTTTGGTCAGAGAACCCGTGCCGCTCAGAATTCCACCGTAGGTTCCGGCGGTTGCTTGGTTGAACTCCACCGTGGCGTTGTTGAGGATGTCGCCTTGCAGACTGTCGGCGTCACCTGCCAATGTTCCGGCGGAAACCGTCGTGCCGCCCGTGTAGCTGTTCGTCCCGGAGAGCGTCAGCGTTCCTGCCCCGGTTTTGGTCAGGCTGCCAGTGCCGTCCATGTCTCCGCTGTAGGTGAGGGCGTTAGAGCGGTTGAACGTCACATTGGCGTTGTTGGTGATGTTGCCCACGATGCTGCCCGTCGTCCCGCCGTTGCCGATTTGTAATGTCCCGGCGGAAACCGTGGTGCCGCCGCTGAAGGTGTTCGCGCCGGAAAGGGTGAGCGTTCCCGCGCTGGTTTTGGTCAGGCTGCCGTTGCCGGAAATCACGCCGCTGAATGTGCCGCTTTGCGCTGTCAGGCCGTCGGCGTTGGTGAGGTTGCCCGCGCCGGAGAGGACGCTGACAGTCCGGGCCGCGCCTCCGGTTTGATACGTCGCGCCGCCGGCTATCGTCAGGTTGGTGTTGTTGGCGATGTTGCCTACCAGCGTTCCTTCGCTGACCGTGGTCGCACCCGTGTAGCTGGCCACGCCGGAGAGCGTGAGCGTTCCCGTGCCGGTTTTGTCAATGCCGCCCGTGCCAGAAAGTTCGCCCGCCATGCTGACGTTGTAGGCGTTGGTATTCAGCGTCACCAGCGGATTGCCCGTCGCGCCCGTGGCCGTGGTGTCAAGTAGGGTGATGCCCGCGTTGCCCGCGCTCGTGAAGTTGACGGTGTTGAAATTCTGCACGGAGGTGATGGTGTTCCCGGCGGCGAGATTCAGTTCGTTGTCGGTGAAGGCGTCGCCCGTGCCGCCGCCGGTAATCTTTCCGCCGTAGAGGTTCGCGTAAGTTTTGCTAGTGGTTGTGATGGTGACGGTGTTGCCCGTGACCGTCGCCGCTTTGGTGGTTTCCGCCTGCCCGCCGTAGATATTGCCGGTCACCGTGCCACCGCTGATTTTGACGGTATTGCCGGTGGCTGTGGCGCTGCCGGAGCCGCTAGTGATGCTGGCGTTGCCGCCGCGTACCTCGCCCGTCACCATGCCGCCGCTGATGGTGACGGTGTTGGATGTTGCGATGGCGGCATTGCCGTCAGTTTCGCTATGCCCGCCGTTTACCGTGACCGCAGAGCCGCCGGAGATGGTGACGCTATTGCCCGTTGCCGTGCCGATTTTGCCGTTGAGGTTGAATCCGCCGGAGAGCGTGTCGCCCACCGTGCCTGCGCTTTCGACGGTGTTGCCGCTAACCGTTCCGTCTACGGTGTTAGCGGTATCAAGCCTGCCGCCGTTAACGACACCTGTCACCGAGCCGCCGCTCTCGATGATGACCCTGTTCCCAGTCGCAGTTTCGGAGGTCGGCAGAGTGCCCTCCGAAGCGCCGCCGTACACAGAACCAGTCACGCTGCCCGTTCCCTCCACGGTCACGCTGTTGTTGCTCAGAGCGGCGGAAGAATTGTCAAACGGAGTGTTCCCAGTGGCACCTGTGCCGTTGCCGGCAACTTCGGACTGGGTGATGGAGCTACTGATGGTGATGTCCCCGGCTAGGGCGGGGAGCGGCGCGAAGAGGGCGGCTAGCAAGGCCGCGAACAGTGCGCGGCGGGGAAATGGCGGGAAGTGAAACAGGGAACCGGAAAGCGGCTTACGCTTTATGCTTGCTTGCTTGCTTGCTTGCTTGCTTGCTTGCTTGCTTGCTTGCTTGCTTGCTTGCTTGCTTGCTTGCTTGCTTGCTTGCGGAAATTGTTGTGGTGGAATGCGAAAAGTCAAGCACGGCGGTCATTGTTTGCATGGTTTTTCCTCTGAAAAATCGGCTATGCAGGATGAAGCCCGCAAATTTTATAAAGACATTGGCAGATAAATATAGGAACTATTCTATGGTTCTAGCTTGCAGGGGCGGGTTTCAAATCCGCCCTGCTTAAAAATTCCACGGGCTTAAATTACATCCCGGATACGGGACCAAGGGCGGGTTTGAAACCCGCCCCTACGGTTACGTCATTGCGAGCCGCAAGGCGGCGTGGCAGGCTCCCCTATTTGGGAGAACTTCCCAAAAATGGCGGAATGCCCCAAAAAATTAGCGTTTATTCGCGTCTATTCGCGGTTTGTTATTTTCAAAATTCACCGCAACCCAAGCACATCCTGCATATCAAATAGCCCCGGCGCACGGCCGGCGAGAAAGCGGGCGGCTTTGAGTGCGCCGAGCGCGTAGGGCATGCGGCTGCCGCCTTTGTGGGTGATTTCGATGCGCTCGCCGATACCCGCGAAAAGCACGGTGTGGTCGCCGACAATGTCGCCGCCACGGATAGTGGAAAAGCCGATGGTTTCAGCTTTGCGTTCGCCCGTCTGGCCTTCGCGGCCATAAATCGCGCATTGGGAGAGATTGCGGCCCAGCGCCTGCGCGACGACTTCGCCCATGCGTAGCGCCGTGCCAGAGGGGGCGTCAGCTTTGAAACGGTGGTGGGCTTCGATAATTTCAATGTCGTAGCCTTCTGAAAGAATTTGTGCGGCGACATTCAGAAGGCGGAATACGGCGTTGACCCCAACGGCCATGTTGGGCGCAAAAACGATGGGAACGGTACGGGCGGCTTCGGCAATGGCGGCTTTTCCGGCAGGGTCAAAACCCGTGGTGCCGATGACCACGGACTTGCCTAAACGGACGGCGTGTTCAAGGTGGTTGAGTGTGCCTTCGGGGCGGGTGAAGTCAATGAGGCAGTCGGCGGCGTTAATTGCGGCGGCGGCATCGTTTTGGATGAGGATGCCAGTAGAAATACCGGCGAGTTCTCCGGCATCACGGCCCATCAGCGCCGAACCGGGGCGGTCAAAGGCTGCCGCGAGCGCAATATCTTTGTCTTTGGCCGCTGCTTCAGCCAGCATCCGCCCCATACGCCCTGATGCGCCAGCAATGGCTACCCGAACCGGAGAAACCATAATTTTTGTCCTTTTAGCTTTTTTCTTTGGGTACTTCAATCATCCGGGTAACAGGCTTAGGTGCTTCTCCGTTTTCGGGCAGCACTATATCGGCTTCGATACGGACGAGCTTGTCGCCCACAAAAAAGACGGATACCGCGCGTTGCTGGATTTTGTTCCCATTGCCTGCTTTGAAGCGGTAGACATAGTCCCAGCGGTCAGAGTGGAAAGCGTCAGCCACAAGGGGCGAGCCGAGCGCGAAACGTACTTGCTCGCGGGTCATGCCGGGTTTGACTTGTGCCAGCATCGCATCGTCCACGTCATTTCCTTGCCGGATGTCGATACGGTAAGGGGCAAACAATGTACAGGCTGACAACGTGAAAACAGAAAAAATGGCCGTAACGGTAAGATTTCGTAATTGCATTAAACGCATAATCAGGCAAACTGTCGGTTCTCAGAGAGGGCTGAAGAATATAACATAGCGCATCAATCCGCACAGTCCGTTCAAGCAGGCACAGCCCCAACCATGGTTAACAACACCCGCAGCCTTAAAAGCATTGGCCTTAAAGCGACCCAGCCTAGGCTCCGAATTCTGGAATTGTTCCAGAATGCCGGTGCGCAGCATCTCACCGCCGAGGATGTCTACCGCCAGTTGATACTCGATGATATGGACATTGGCCTTGCCACCGTTTACCGGGCACTGACGCAATTTGAGCAGGCGGGGTTATTGGAACGCCGTTATTTTGATGCTGAACGGGCCGTTTTTGAACTCAAAACCGATGAGCATCACGACCATCTAGTTTGTATGCAATGCGGCCGGGTGGAAGAATTCTGTGATGCTGAAATTGAGCGGCTCCAACAGCAGATTGCCAGAGACCGTGGTTTTGCGATTAAAGACCACGCACTTTATCTTTATGCGGATTGCCTGCGGGAAAATTGCCCGCACCGCACCAAAGAAGATAAGCGGCAAAGGGCTGAAACATAAAAAACGGATTCGTTCGTTTTTGGGTATCTATTAAAGTTCTCGTTTTTTTACAGGGTGACTATGCCTTTTCATCCACCCAAAGGCCGTACTGGAATTGCCCGCATTATTGCGGCGGTGGGTTACTCGTTTGATGGCCTTAAAGCCGCGTTCCGGGGCGAAGCGGCGTTCCGCCAGCTTGTTGCGCTGCATACCGTACTGATTGCTTTGGTGTTTTTTATCCCGGTTGCCTTAACCCGTGGCGAACGGGCGTTGTTGGTTGCTGCCAGTTTGGTTTCCTTGATTGTTGAGTTATTTAACTCGGCAATTGAAGCGGTTGTTGACCGCATTTCAACCGAACGGCATCCATTGTCCAAAAACGCAAAAGATATGGGCAGTTCGGCGCAACTGTTCGCGCTCATTTTGGTTGCGGCAGTGTGGGGGCTGGTTCTATTGGGTTAGCGCATCCCTAGACAAACCCTTATGGCGAAAAAATTCCTACGGCGCACGTTGCTATTTGTTGCGGTACTTTCTGTGCTGGCTTTGGTGGGAGGCTGCCATTTGTTCCAAGTTTTCGGCTCCATGCCTTCTGAAGAAGAAATCGCGGCTTACGAAAAGCTGCCTTATTTCAAGGATGGCCTTTTCCAGAACCCGGAACCCTTGCCGTTTTATCCTGACCGCATCACCGGGGCGGGCGCGTCAAATTGGTTTCGCTTTGTGCTTTCCAACCCGAACGCGCCTGACGTAACGTTTCCAAAAGTGGCATTGGACGCGGCTTCTTTCCCCGCCGTCCCGGCTGATTTTGCGGTGTACTGGCTTGGGCATTCTTCGCTCATCATCGAGTTAGAAGGCAAGCGGCTGTTGGTGGACCCCATTTTTGGCAATGCCGCCCCACTGCCCGGCGTCGTGCGCCGCTTCACCGACGCGCCCATTCAACGCGAACAGTTACCGCCGCTGGATTTTGTGCTTATCACGCACGACCACTATGACCACCTTGAATACGACACCATCCGTGCCCTGCGTGGCCGTGACGTGCGCTTCGTCGTTCCTTATGGCGTAGGCGGGCATCTGCGCAAATGGGGCATTGAGCCGGGGCGCATCCAAGAAATCGGCTGGGGCGAAGAAATTGGCGCCAACGGGCTGGCCATTGCTTCAGAACGGACTCTCCATTTTTCCGGGCGTACTTTTGGGCGGCGCGACACCACCTTATGGACATCCTATGTGCTGAAGGGAAACAAATTTCGCGTATTCATTAGCGGGGATTCGGGCTACGGCGAGCATTTCCGGGACATTGGCGAAAAGCACGGCCCATTTGACCTCGCCTTTATTGAAATTGACGCTTGGAACCCCGGCTGGCCCAAAACGCACATGTTTCCCGAAGAAGTCATGCGCGCTACCCATGATTTGCGCACGCGCACACTCGTGCCCGTACACTGGGGCGTATTTGACCTCGCCCGCCATCCGTGGGACGAATCTATCCGCATCATTTCCAATCTCGCTACGCAACAAGATGACGTAAAGCTGTTGACGCCGATGATGGGAGAAAAGCTGGTGCCGGGTGAAAGCAAAACGTTACCTTGGTGGGAAACCGTCGGCAAATAAGCGCGTTTTGGGCTACCGAGACGGCCTCGCAAACCAAACCAAAACAGACAGCCCCAAAAAAATAACCGCTGAAACATAAAACAACTCAACCGCCGACAGGGTAGCCGCCTGAACGTCGACCATACGGTTGATTGAGTACAGAACTTGGTCTTGGCTCATCCCTTGGCGCTGCATTTCTTCCATCATCATTCTGGCCTGCGAACGGTAAGGGCTGAGTGACTCTGCCAATTGTGCGTGATGCAGCACGGCCCGGTCCTCCCAAAGCGTTACAGAAACTGAAGCGCCGAAAGCACTCGCCGTGATACGCATAAAATTGGACAGCCCCATTGCCGCCGCCAGTTTTGAAGGATCCAACCCCATGATGATGATGGCGGAAATCGGGACAAAAAACCATGCCATCGCAATACCCTGAATGAGCTGCGGCATCACCATATCCTTAAAGGACATAAGAGTATTGAACTCTGTCCGCATAAAAAACGCGCATGCCATCACAACAAAAGCAATGGACACAAACAGACGAGGGTCGGCCTTGTTGATGACTTTGCCGACAATGGGCATAAATAAAACAGCCATCAGGCCGGCGGGCGCGGAAGCCAGCCCTGCCCAAGTGGCGGTGTAGCCCATGTACTGCTGCATCCACAAAGGCTGAACAATGACGCAGATATAAAAAACACCATAGCCCACCGAAATGATGAGCGTCCCCAACGCGAAACTGCGCTGTTTGAAAAGATAGAGGTCAACGATGGGATGCTTTTCGGTTAATTCCCAAACAAGGAAAAAGCAAAAGCCCACAAAAGCAATAATTGCCAACGTAATGATTTCGGTTGAAGCAAACCAGTCCCGGTCTTTGCCCAAGTCGAGCACCAACTGCATTGAGCCTACCCAAATCACCAATAAAACTAACCCAATCGTATCAACCGGCAAACGCACAGTGGGCAACTCGCGGTGTTTGAGCAACATCCAGCTCACCCCCGCTGCGGCTAATCCCGTCGGGATATTGATGTAGAAAATCCAGCGCCAAGTCACATTGTCCGAAATCCAGCCGCCGAGGACGGGACCGATAACCGGCGCAACGGCGGTTGCCATCAGCCAAATAGCGAGTGCGATTCCGGCTTTAGCGGGGGGATAGCTCTGGAGCAGCAGAGATTGGGAAAGCGGAATCATGGGACCCGCCGCTAAGCCTTGCAGCACGCGGAACAGCACCAGCATGCCAAGGCTGCTTGATAGGCCGCATAGCCAAGAGGTAAGGACGAACAGCAACGTCGACCAGACAAAAACCCGCACCTGCCCAAAACGTTGCGCCAGCCATCCGGCCAGCGGCACAGAAATACCGTTAGCGACGGCAAAGGACGTAATCACCCATGTTCCCTGACTGGCCGAGACGCCCATATCGCCCGCGATGGCAGGGATGGAGACGTTCGCAATCGTTGTGTCGAGCACGTCCATGAACGTGGCCAACGCCAAGGAAATCGTCACCAGAACCCGTGCGTTCCCTTCAAGCGGCGGCAGTTGGGTTGCCGGGGCGGGGGGGGGATTCATCGTAGAACGGGCTCCGGTTTGAAATCTCGCCCTTTAGGGCGGGGCGAAGGTTGGAATCTTGGCCTGAACATTCGATGGCGTTACGGGTTTTGCAAAAATTTCAATGAGTTGTTTTAGGCTATTACTCGTTGGTATTATCAACGCTGTCGGAGGCGCTATTTTGCTGGATGATTTCCGCGATTCTTGCGCGCGCTTTTTCTACCGCGCCATCGGAAGGCGCGCGGTCGCTCCGGGCCGGCTTTCCTTGGATATTCTTGACGATGGAGATGCCGCCGTTGTTGTGAATGTCTACCGTGACCTGCATCGACAAACCGATTCTTAGCGGGTACGCCGCCAAGTCTTTAGGCTCAAGCTCAATCCGCACAGGCACTCTCTGCACGATTTTTATCCAATTGCCAGTGGCATTTTGTGCGGGCAGCACTGAAAAGGCGCTTCCCGTGCCCGCCGCAAGCCCGGCGATATGGCCCCGGTAACGGACACGCCTCCCGTAGTAATCAGCAGTCAGCGTCGCGGGCTGCCCGACGCGCATCCTGCCAAGCTGTACTTCCTTGAAATTGGCTTCTACCCAAAGCTGGTCAAGCGGGATGACGGCCATCATCGGCGTACCTGCCGCAATGCGTTGGCCGGCCTGTATGTTGCGCTTCGCTACCTGCCCGGATGTGGGCGCTGTAATGCGCGAGCGCGACCATGCCAGCCATGCCTCTTCCACCCGCGCCGCCGCCCCGAGAACGCTAGGATGGTCAGCCACTTCCGCGCCATCGGTCAGGGCACGGTTCGCCGTAAGCTGTTCACGTGAAGCAATCAGCGCCGACCGCGCCGCACGGAGGTTTTCCTGGATATGGCTGTAATTTTCTTGGGAAACAAAACCATGCTGCGCAATGGTCTCGCGCCGTGTTAAATCTGCCGTCAGCCGGTCAACCTCCGCCTGCCGCACGGCCATTTCAGCCCGCAAGGCGTCGTTCTTAACCCTAAGCACACGGACTTCGCGCACTGC
>JAIRPB010000024.1 GCA_031257305.1 Azoarcus sp. | reverse complement strand
CTCCAAGAGACTTCTTTCGGCATCAAGGGCTTTGGCTACAGCGGTTATCGGAACAAGCAAACTCCGTTTGGCGGGCCGCACCCGAGTGCTGAAGAGGTTGCCGATGATTTTGCCTTACTCCGGGAAAAAACAGATAGCTTGCGCACGTATGGCATCGTTGATTTGCCCGCGATGTTAACGGAGGCGGGGAAGTACGATTTCCAAGTGACGGCAGGGATATGGATTGGTGATGATGAGCCGAGGAATGAGGCTGAAATCAATGCGTTAATCGAATCCGCCAACGAGATGCGCCATATTGAGCGGGTGATTGTCGGGAATGAAATGGTCTATCTCCACGATAGCCCCAACGAGGAGGAGAAGAAGTTAATAGAGGATGAGAAAAGGCGCTTAGAGGATGAAAAAAAGCGTTTAGAGGACGCTCGGCGTGTTGGCAATATTAGCGAGGTGTCTGAGGAGGAAAAGCGCATTGCGGAGGCGATAGCGCGCGTGGCGGATATTCGTACTCTTGAGGGCGAAAAGGCTGTTCAGCGGCTGGCGGGGTATCTTGATTTTGTGAAAGAAAAAATTAAAAACAAGCCTGTTTCAACGGCGGAGCAATGGCACGTTTGGCAGAAATATCCTGAACTAGCTGACCATGTTGATTTTATTACCGTGCATATCTTTCCCTATCACGAAGGGGTGAGCATTGACGATGCTATTAAACAGGTGTTTGTGCGTTATGACGAAATGGTTAAACGCTTTCCGAATAAGAGTATTGTGATTGGTGAAATTGGCTGGCCTAGCAAAGGCCCCACGCAGGGGGGAGCCGTTCCTTCAAGCGAAAACCAGGCTCGTTTTGTGCGCGAGTTTCTTGCCCACCCGCGCACGGCGATGCTGGATTATTTTTTGATGGAGGCGTTTGACCAGCCTTGGAAAATCAGCGCGGAGCAGGGGGAAGGCTGGGCGGGCGCTTATTGGGGCATGTACGACGTTGACCGTAAGCTCAAATATCCGCTAACGGGCGCTATTGAGCGTGACCGCAATTGGTCGGGCAAAGCCAGCAGCGCCGCGATTTTTGCTTTTCCGCTGATGCTGTTGGTGGTTTTCTTTTTGCCGGGCTGGAGCATCGGCGGGCGGCTGTTTTTGGCGACGCTTATCCAAGCGTGTATCTCCACGCTCATCATTGGGCTGAATGTGCCGGTGGATTATTACATTGTCCCAGACCGGCAACATCGGGAGATTTTCGGTCTGGCGGTGATTATCGGCGCTACGTGCCTGACGATTGCGGTATTGCTTTCGCATGGGTTTGAGTTTGGCGAGATTTTGTTTAAGCGCCGTTGGAAGCGGCGTTTTATGCCGTTGCCGCCCCATCCTTCTGGCAAACAGCCTTTTGTTTCTGTGCATCTGGCCTGTTACAACGAGCCGCCGGAAATGGTGATTGCGACACTCGATAGCCTCGCTAAACTCAATTACGGGAATTTTGAGGTGCTGGTGCTTGATAACAACACCCGCGACGAGGCGCTGTGGCGGCCGCTTGAGAGGCGCTGTGCCGAACTGGGACCTCGGTTCCGTTTCTTCCATTTGATGAATTGGCCCGGCTTTAAGGCGGGGGCGCTTAATTATGGTTTGATGGTGACGGATCCGAGGGCGGAGGTGGTTGGGGTGGTGGATGCCGATTACGTGGTGGAACCCCAATGGCTGGCGAGCTTGGCTCCGCATTTTGGAAAATCGGATGTGGCGGTTGTCCAGGCGCCGCAGGCGCACCGCGATTGGGAAACCCAGCCTTTCCGCCGGATGTGCAATTGGGAGTTCGATGGCTTTTTCCGCATTGGCATGCACCACCGCAACGAGCGCAACGCGCTTATCCAGCATGGCACGATGACGTTGGTGCGCCGCAAGGCGCTTGAGGAAGTAGGGGGCTGGTCCGAATGGTGTATTTGCGAAGATACTGAATTGGGATTACGGCTGATTGAGTCGGGTTATGACACCCGCTACGTTGACCATATCCTAGGGCGCGGCCTGACGCCTTCTGATTTTGCCGCAATTAAAAGCCAGCGTTTCCGTTGGGCTTTTGGCGCGATGCAGATACTTAAAGCGCACCTGCCGAAAATGCTGGGCCGCAGTACGCTCAATTTTGCTCAGCGTTACCACTTTTTGACGGGCTGGTTCTCTTGGTTTGGCGACGCGCTGCAATTTGTTTTTGCGTGCGGCAGCTTGCTTTGGACGATAGGCATCATCTTGTTCCCCAAGACGTTTAGCCTGCCGGTTGTTGCGCTGGCGCTGCCCGTGCTGGGTTTTATGGCTTTCAAGGCGGCGCTAGGGCCTATTCTTTACCGCCGGACGATGAATTGTCCCTGGCGCGATATTCTGGGTGCATCTATTCTTTCGGTTGGGCTTGCGCATGCCATTGCGCGGGGTGTGTTTATTGGGCTGTTTAAGAAAAAGGGTGTTTTTGTTGTGACGCCTAAAGGGTGGAAAGCCAAAGGCGCATTGGCATTTTTTGGCCCTATCCGTGAAGAACTCGGCATGTTCGTGGCGCTCATTCTGGCGATGATGTCACTGGTTTGGACACGCGGTTTTGGGGATTCTGAAACACGGCTGTGGATAGGCATTCTTGGCCTCCAATGCGTTCCTTACCTTGCGGCGTTTGCCTGTCAGATTGCGGCGTATCTGCCAGAACGGCGCGGCAAATCGCTTATGCAGGGGAAGGGCGGGGCGGAACAGCTTGCTTCCCAGTGATAGCGGTGACTAGATGTAGTGGAAAAGCAATGCTAAAAGGTCAGTTACATTTCTTGCTCTATGGCGCGCTCGCGTTGCTGGCTGCGGTTCTGGTCGTAATGCTGGTGTTGCCGGAAGAAGAAGTTTTGTATGAACCCGATAAATTGACACTAGCCTCACAGGATTTGCAAAAAAGCAAATTCAAGTGGGGCAATGGCGCCATCCCGCCTATTCCTGTGGTTTCGCAGGAAGAATTAGCGTCTGGCAAGGTTTTGCTAGGCGAGAAATTATTCCATGACCCCAAACTTTCGGCAGACGGGACGATTTCCTGCGCAAGCTGTCATGACATTAAGCGCGGCGGGCATGATTGGCGTAGGTTTTCGGTTGGCGTGGGCGGGGCGCTGGGCGATGTCAATGCGCCGACCGTATTAAATTCAATTTTTAATTTCCGGCAATTTTGGGATGGGCGGGCCGCAGACTTGGCAGAACAGGTTTCTGGCCCGGTTTTGAATGTGGCTGAAATGGCCAGTAACTGGAAACACATTATTCGCGTTGTTTCGGAAAGCAGCGATTACCAAGAGGCGTTCAAGCACGAATATAGCGGCGAAATTAGTGAGAGAACCATTACAGACGCGCTGGTGCGTTTTGAGACAACGCTGCTGACGCCCAATTCGCCATTTGACCGTTACCTTAACGGTGACGGCTCGGCGCTGAGCAGCGACGCGCTGGAAGGGTATAAACGCTTTAACAATTATGGTTGCGTGAGTTGTCATCAGGGCGTCAACCTTGGGGGGAATTTCTTTCAGAAATTTGGCGTGATGGGCGATTATTTCGCGGATCGCGGCAAGGACATCAGAGAGGCGAATAAGCTCTATAGCGATACGGCAGACGGCGAGAAAAAGTGCCGTGACAGTGCCGCAAAAGCTGACCAGGGGCGCTTTAACGTGACGGGAGATGAAAAAGACTGTTACGTGTTTAAGGTGCCGGGTTTGCGCAACGTGGCGTTGACCGCGCCGTATTTTCACGATGGCAGCGCGGCCACGCTTGACCAAGCAATTGTGATTATGGGGCGTTACCAGCTAGGCCGCGAATTGTCTGAGGATGACCGTCGCTATCTTATTGCTTTTCTTGAAAGTTTAACTGGAGAATACCGGGGAGTACGTCTACAGCCATGAGTTCGGATTGTTCTTTGGCTCCCCAGCCGCCGGCATCTCTTGACGCACCTAAGCCTAGGTGTTGGCGTTCGATACTGTTTTCCGGCGAAATTGGCCGTATTTTGCTTGAAGCGGCCGTGATTACGGTCGCGCTGTTTTGGGTGTTTACCAATGCCGATTCTGTTTCTGTTTCTGCGCACGAGGAGTATTTGCGCCAGCTCCGCTATCTTCGGCAGGCGGATACCCGGATTGATTCTGACATCCTGCATATCCGGTTCGACTTAAATAAAAGTTACGACGTTATATCGAACGACATCAGCTATATGGGTGTTTTGCTTGACCAATCCCAGAACGTTCCGAATTTTTTGTCTAAAGACAGCCGTAATGAGCTGCGTGAGGCGGTTAAGGGCCTGGCTCAGTTGCAAATGCAAAAGAATGGCCTCATTGAAACCCTTATGCGCGAAAACGCGATATTGCGCAATTCAACCCGTTATTTCCCCACGCTGGCACGCCAGCTTGACGGCATGTTGGGCGAATCGCAACTGCATAACGAATTCGATAATTTAACGAACGATGTCTTGGTGTACATGGTGTCTAGCGATGAGATGCTTTCTGCGGCCATTAAACGCCAGATTGCGAGCCTGAGGGATGAAGTTAGGAACATAAATCTATCCCCGCAGATTACCCAAGCGTTCAAAAATGTGCTTGACCATGCCGTTATCATGGTCGATGGCAAGCAGACTGTTGATTCAGCGTTGCGCGAAATTTCTTTGATTTCTACGGACGTTGGCATTGAACAGATTAACCGCATCTATGCGATGGGCTATGCGGATGCCGCAAACCGTTCCCGTGGCTTCCGTGTGCTGCTTTTTGCCTCGGCAACGATGTTTGCGCTGTACTTGGTACTGCTTTTTGCCCGGCTGAAACGGACCGCGCAGGCGTTGCAGGACACGAACCGTGACCTTGAACAGCATGTTGAAGAACTGCGCAACACCCAGACTAATCTCAATCTATACGCCACATTCTTTACCAACGCGATTGAAGGGATGGCCGTAACGGATGCCCAGGCCCGGATTCTGGTTGCCAACCCGGCTTTTTCTTCCATTACCGGTTACGGGTTTGAAGAAATCCACAAACGTTCCCCGTTGTTGCTGCGTTCCAACTATCACGAACCTGCTTTCTACGACAACATCCGAACCACGATTGAACAGTTTGGCAAGTGGCAGGGCGAGGTATGGAACCGCCGTAAAAGCGGCGAGGTTTATCCCGCTTGGCTGTCGATTTCTACGGTTTATGACTCGGCCGGCGGCATTACAAATTATATTGGCATATTCTCGGATATGACCGAGCGCAAGAAGAGCGAGGCGCATATCCAGCACCTTGCGTTGCACGACCCGCTCACCAACCTGCCCAACCGCCTGCTGATGCAAGAGCGGCTCAATGAGGCGCTAACCCAGTCGTTGCGTTTGGGCAACCACACTGCGGTGCTGTTTCTTAACCTTGACCGCTTCCGCAACATCAACGATACGCTAGGCAATGAATTGGGCGACGCGCTTCTCCGGCAGGTGTCATCCCGTTGCCAGACACTTTTGCGGACAGACAATACCGATACCATCTCAAGGCTTGGCAGTGACGAATTTGTGTTTATCCTGCCCAATATCAGCCAGCCGCAATATGCCGCCGATATTGCCCGCAAGCTGCTCGTGAGCGTGAGCCGTCCCTATTTGCTGGGTGGACATGACATCACCATTACGGCCAGCATCGGCATTGCCTTGTCCGGCTCTGACGGCAACACGGTTGCGGAGCTTCTGCGCAACGCGGATGCGGCCATGAGCCGTGCCAAGGAAGACGGGCGCAACAACTTCCGCTTCTATTCCGCCGACATGAACATCACGACGCTCGGCGACCTGTTGCTTGAAAACCAGTTGCGCAATGCCATCAAGCACAACGAACTCGAACTGTTCTACCAGCCCAAAATCAATGCCCGCACTGGCATGTTGCAAGGCGCGGAAGCGCTGCTGCGCTGGCGCCATCCTGAACAGGGCATGATTCAGCCGGACCGTTTTATCCGGCTGGCTGAAGAATCTGGACTCATCGTCCCCATTGGTACATGGGTTCTTCATACAGCCTGCCGGCAAATCCATGAGTGGCAAGAGGCCGGCCTGCCTGTTGTGCCGGTGGCGGTCAACCTCTCGGCGCATCAATTTATTCAAAACGACTTAACCGCCCTCGTGAGCGAGAGCCTGGAATCAGCGCATCTTGACCCTAGCTTGCTAGAACTTGAACTTACCGAATCCATGTTGATGCGCAATGTCGACCGTACCGTTGGCATCATTTCCTGCTTGCGTCAGATGGGCTTGAGTCTGGCCATTGACGATTTTGGCACGGGCTATTCGTCGCTCTCTTACCTCAAGCGGTTTGAGATTAACGTGCTCAAGATTGACAAAAGTTTTGTGGCCGACATCCAAGGGGTCGATACCGGCGGCAAGATTGCTGTTGCAATCATCGGCTTGGCACATGCGCTTGGCCTGAAAGTGGTTGCCGAAGGGGTTGAGCTTGAAACACAGCGGCGCTTTTTGCTTGACCACGGCTGCGATATTTTCCAAGGCTATCTCTTTAGCCGCCCCATTCCCGCTCAAGATTTTGCCCAGAAACTGGCTGAATTAAAGCGCACGGCGGCGGGAAATTAAGGTTTGGGGTATTTTCGGGCAGGACGGCCTCCCCGTGCGCTTGTGCGTCCGAAGCTCGTGCTACTCTGGCTTTATGACAGAAAGATTCTCAAAAAATGAAAGAAATGCCTAAAAAACCAAATTCGGCGGACAACAAAACCGCGCTCCTCGACAGTCTTATTGGCATCGCGCCGAATAGTTCGCTTACCGCGAAAGAGGCTCGCCGTGAAAGGTTATTACGGAATAAGTTCAGAAGAGAGAGAGGGCATGTATCATCCCCGCGATGAACGCAGACCTGCATTGCCATTCCACTGTTTCTGATGGCTGCCTTGAGCCGGCAGAAGTCGTGCGCCGCGCGCACGGCAACGGCGCTGAATTGCTCTCCCTCACAGACCACGATGATTTGGGCGGGATAGAAGAAGCGGCGCGTGAGGCCGCCTCCCTAGGGGTACGCTTTGTGCCGGGGGTTGAAATTTCAGTCTCGTACCAAGACGCGACGGTCCATATCGTCGGTTTGGGCGTTGACCCTAAAAACCCGGCGCTTTTGGCGGGGCTTGCGCAAGTCCGCGCCGGCCGTGGGGAACGGGCGCGGAAGATGTCTGACGCGCTGGCGCGGATAGGTTTGGGCGGGATGTTGTCTGGGGCGCGGCGCTTTGCCCGTAACCCCGCGCTCATCGGGCGGGCGCATTTTGCCCGCCACCTTGTTGCAAGCGGGGTGATGCCGGATGTGCGTACCGTGTTTAATCATTACCTTGTGCGCGGAAAGCCGGGGTTTGTCCCGCACCATTGGGCTAACTTAGAAGATGCCGTGGCTTGGATCCGCGGCGCGGGCGGCGTTGCGGTGGTGGCGCATCCGGCGCGGTATTGCCAGAGGCTGTCACGGGCAGCGATGGAGCGGCTTTTTGATGATTTCATCGCGGCGGGCGGCGAAGCCGTGGAAGTGGTGGCCGGGTCGCACACCCCAGAAGAAGCCCAACGTTTTGCGACGCTTGCGCGGCGGCGGGGGCTGCTGGCTTCAATGGGTTCTGATTTTCATGGCGAGGATGAGAGCACGGTCGATGTGGGGCGCTGCAACCCGTTGTTCCCCGATTTAGCGCCGGTGTGGCACCGGCTAGTTTGATGAAATAACATGGCACAGTTTTTTTCCCTGTTTCCTGAATCCCCGCAGCCTAGGCTAGTCCGGCAGGCGGCAAACATCCTCCGTGAAGGGGGGCTTATCGCGTTTCCAACGGACTCCGCCTATGCGTTAGGCGGGCACTTAGGGGATGCGCCGTTGCTGGACCGTATCCGCCGTTTGCGCGGCGTGGATGAGCGGCATCACTTTACGCTGCTGTGCCGTGACCTCTCGGAAATTGCCACGTTTGCCCGCGTGGACAATGTGCAATACCGGCTGCTCAAGGCCAGTACGCCGGGCCCCTACACGTTTATTCTTGAGGCCACCCGCGAATTGCCGCGCCGCGTGCTGCATCCCAAGCGCAAGACGATTGGCATCCGCATTCCCGAGCACCCCGTCACCAGCGCCCTGCTGGCGGAATTAGGCGAGCCGTTGCTCTCCTCAACGTTGCTGCTACCGGGAGAAGAAATACCGCTCACGGATGCGTGGGAAATCCGTGAAAGGCTTGAAGCGGAGGTTGATTTGGTTATCGAAGCCGGGGCGTGCCGTCCCGAGGCCACGACGATTATTGATATTTCGAGGGGAACGCCAGAACTGCTCCGGGCAGGATGCGGTAGTCTTAAACCTTTTGGCTTATCCATAGATTGAGATGCTATGAACGAAATGATGAGCGGGATTTTTATCTGGGCCTTGCCAGTTCTTTTGGCGATTACCGTTCATGAGGCCGC
>JAIRPB010000130.1 GCA_031257305.1 Azoarcus sp. | reverse complement strand
ACCACCGGCGCGATGACGCGCCAGACGCGCTTTTTGAAAAAGGGGGCGAGCAGCACGGGAACGATTAGGCAGGCGATGAGCAGGGTTATTGTTAATAGGCTGCGGTACCGCGCCATCATCCCGGAAATTTCCCGTATCTGGTCGACCCATTCAACGCCGGGAATCGCGGGGTCTTGCGCGGGCAGTTTTGCCAGTGCTTCTGCAACGTCTAGGCGGGCCAGCCCTTTGAGCATGACCATGCTTGCGTAGCGCGGCGAGCCTTCCCCGGCTCCGGTATCTAGCCAGAGCGCCCTGTGCGCGGCGCTAATTTCATTGGAAAGCCATATTTCAGGCGTGAGCGGTGGGGTGGAAGCCGGGGTTTCGGTGCCCCATCCGTCGGGTAGCCCTAGTTCAGCGGCGAGTTGTTTTCGGCTTGCCGCGAGCCGTGTTTGCAAGGTACGCGCCCTGCCTTGTTTTTCGAGCGAAGGGAGCCAGCGGCTGACGGCTTCAAAGCCGCCAATGTCGCCTTTTTCGATAAAGGGGCGGAGCCGTCTGATAAGGCGCTCTTCGCTTTGAAGCAGCAACTCCGGCGTACTGGCCGTGACCAGAAACATCTGTGCCGGGCTTGGCAGGGCAATGATTTCTGAAATCTGGCGATTTTCGGCTATCAGGGCGGCATCGCCGATGAACAGGCCGCGAATGTCGTCGTTTGTGCGTAAGTTTGAGAAACCTCCCGCCATGACGGCAACCGACAGCAGAACAAGTGCGTAGGCGAGGGGCGAGGTTTTCCAGCGCGGCCAGCGGGCGAGGAGCTTTGTCATGAAGTCCGCGTTTTTGGGCAGGGGGAGCGTGGCGGGCAACAGCCAAGGATAAAAACACAGGACGCTGGCCCATGCGCCAAAAATGCCACAAACGGCGAATACGGCCATTTGTTTGAGGCCGGGAAACGGCGTGAGCGCGAGCGCGAGGTAGGCCAGTACGGGCGTGAGCAGTGCGGCGCATAAGGTGGGCAGCAGACGCTTGAAGCGGGCCTGGCGGGATTCTTCGTTGCCGAGATGCTGCGCAAACACGAGGATGGCATAGTCCACCGCTACGCCAATGAGGCTGGCCCCAAAGACGAGCGTCACCAGATGTACATGGCCAAAACACAGAAAAATAGCCGCCACCGCAATGGCCGTGCCGGAGACGAGCGAAACCGCAATGAGCTTTAGGGCACGGAGGCTTTGGAATACCAAGCCAATGAGCAGAAACGTGCCAATGAGCGAGCCTAGCCCAATCAGGCTCATTTCGCCCTGCGCTTGCCGGGTGGCCGCGGCCGCGTGCAGTACCACGCCGGCGCGCAGAAATTGCGCCTCCGTGCCGAAACGCTCATGAATACGTTCCCGCGCTATGCCAAGGCGTGTTTCTAGGGCTTGCTGAAAATCGGAATCAAAGGCGCTGCGCGGCAAACTATAGGTGAGCGCCGCCCAAGAACGCTTGCCGTGCGTCACCATGAGTTCGCCGCCGGACGGGCGCAGGGGGGAGGCTTCGCTTAGGCTTTTGAGCCAGTTGCCGAAAAATCCGTAAGGGTCACGCTGCCAAGGGAGCGTTCCCTGCGGGACCATTGAGTAGGCAAGGCTGATGGCCCGCGCCGTGGCGGCTTCGGGCGTGGCGTTTTCTAGCCAAAGGCTATCCGCATCGGTGAGCAGCCCGTCTTGATAGGCGGCATAAAAATCGCCGGGAAACGCCACGGTGCTGCTTGTATCGGCCAAGCCTAGCCCGTCCATTGCCCGGCGCACGACGGCGGCGGCTTCCCGCGTGGCGGGTTCGTCTTGGGCGGAGACGAGTAGCACCAGTTGCTTTTCCCCTTGGGCGGAAAGTGCTTTGAGCGCGGATTCGAGAACGGGGCGGCGTTCGTCATGGGGCAGGAGCGCCAGCAGGTCGGTATCGACCCGCCCCACCCAAGGCTGCTTAAATATTAAAAAACAAGCCGCCGCCAGCAGACAGGCGAGCCACGCCCACGCGACGGGACGGTTATTCAAACCGTTTTTTGACATCGTCGGGAACGGTTTTGTTGTGAATCAGATTTTTGAACTGGATGTGCGTCACATCTCCCGCCGCGCTCTGGATGTCGACTTCGTCGATGTCGCGCCCGCCCGCGAGCGTGAGGGATTGGATGACCCGGGCGAGGTTGCTGTCGCGGGGCGTAAACACGAGCCGCCAGCGGGAGCCTTCCTGTTTGCCGTCGTGGGCAAAACGCGGCGTCAGCGCATCGAAATCCCCGGAAAGTACGCCAAACAAAATGCTGTTGATGATGCCTATGACGGGTTCTTTGCTGGCGTCAAGGCGCGAGAGCGTTTCATGCCCATCCGTTTGCAGCAGTTCATTTTTAGTTAATCGCATTGTTTGCGGGATGGGGGCGATGTTTTCCCAAATAACGCCTAATCCTTGGGCGACGAAAAAACGGCCTGTTGAAATAAGCGGTTTTTTGATTTGGGCGAGTTTGCGGGTTTGCTGGAATTCCCCTTGCGTACAGGGAGAAATAACAAGCTGGGTACGGATTTCGTTTAGCACATCAGCGGCAAAAGCGGGGAATGTGTTCAGAAAACAAAATGCGGTACACAGCATATAAAACAATACACGTATCGCCATTATTTCACTCCGAGTTTTTCTTTTAGAACCGGGGGACTAATCAAACACATTTCCCCCGTCTCAATATCGACGGCTACTTGTGTAGTGCGCCCGCGTGTGAGCCGCTCTTTACTTTCGGCATCCCGGACAATGTATTCAAATATAAGACGGTTTTCCCATTCCATGAGATATGTCTGGATAACGATGCGCTGCCTAAAATGCAGCGGGCGGATATAACGTATTTGTAAATCGACAACAGGCCAAGCGTAACCGGAATCCCTCATTTCTAAATAATCGTAATCAAAAGTACGGAGAAGCGCCGACCGGGCAATTTCAAAATAACGCACATAATGGCCGTGCCAGCAAATATTGAGCGGGTCAAGGTCATGAAAGGGAATTTCTAGCTCCACCTCATTTTGCCATGCGCTTTTTGGATTTCTTTTCATTGTTTTTTCACAATTCCTTTGTCCGCTGGAACCTGCCAGAACGGATAAAAATTAAACCATTGCAAGGGATTTTTTACGCATTCTTGGGCGAGTGCGCTGGCAAAGGCTTCAACCCACGGCTGGACGGCTTCGTTACGCCCACGGCGCGGCAGGACGATGCGGTCCGAGAGTTTACGCACAGTTATGGACACGCCTTTGTGTGTACGGGCACTAAACATCATAAACACGGGGCAACCCAGCGCCGCCGCAAGCACGTAAGGCCCCACCGGAAAATACGCTGTCTGCCCAAGAAAAGGCACGGGAACGGTGGCTTCATCCGACGAAACGGGAACACGGTCGCCCGTGATGACGACGATGCCGCCCGCAGAAATACGCTCCGACAACAACATGGCGGTCGATACATTGATGTTATCCGCCGGGATAACATCAAGTTCCTGCCCGGGATGGGCGATGCTTAGAAACTGCTGGAAACGCTTGGCGTTGCGGACGTGCGCCAGCAGGGTGAGTTTGACTCGGCCCCGGTGCTCGCGGTGAAACCGCCGGCAAAGCTCAAGGTTCCCAAAATGCGCGGCAATCACCAATACCCCGCGCCCTTCGTCGACCACGCGGTGGAATGCCTCTTCTCCCTCGTAGCGGTAAGGCTCTTGGACGCTTTCCCTAAAATCCATCGCAACGAGTTTGTCTAGGATGGTTTCGCCAAAACTCACAAAGTGCCGGTAGCTGTTCCACAGGTTCGGCGCGGGGGTCAGGCCGCCGCTGACGGCATACAGATGTTCCAGATATTCAAGGGAAGCGCGGCGGGCAATGCCACGGATTAAGAAGTACCAGAAAACAACAAAAACTAAGATGGCGCGAAAAAGCCAGACACCGCCGTGGCGGTAAATCCAGAGCAAGATGCGCATCCCGGACATAAAGCCGGCTTCGCCAATCCGCGCCCAGTGGATGTTTTGTTCTTCGCGGGGAAAAAGACGGGAGACGAGCTTTGGCAGACGCCAGAGCATCCCGAAAAAAAGCCGCGCGTGCATGGCCGCGATACGCACGTTGTCGCGCAAAACACGGAAATGTGAACGGCCTCCCGGCGGGTAACGGACGGCTATCGGCAGGTTGATGAAAGGCACACCGGCCCAATCTAGCCGCACGGCGATTTCTGTATCGAACTCCATCCGCAAGGCATGCGACAAGGCAGGCTGGATAGCCATGACTGCCGCGAGGGGGTACAGCCGGAAACCGCACATGGTGTCTTTGATGCGCGTCGACAGGGTGTTAATCCACACCCAGAGATGGGTGAAATAACGCCCGTACAACCGTGCGCGGGGAACCGTTACGTCATAAAGCGGGTAGCCTGAAATAACGGCATCGGGGTTGTTTTTTGAGGCTTCTAAAAACCGGGGTACCACTTCTAGGCCATGCTGGCCGTCGGCATCGACCTGCAAAGCGTGAGTAGCTCCCCACAGCCGTGCGGCACGGAACCCCGTCATCACTGCCGCGCCTTTGCCTCGGTTTTTAGGCAAACGCACTAGTTTGATGCCGGGACCGAATGCCGATTTTTCGGCAGCTACTTTTTCTAGGGTTTTGGCCGTGCGGGCGTCGCTTCCGTCATCCACCAAAATAACCGGCAAGCCATAACCCCGCAACGTTGCGACCACATCCCCCACCGTCTCGCCGTGGTTGTAGACAGGAACAATGGCAACCGTCTTGGTTTTTTTCATGGCTTTCTGGACAGAAAAGTACCGTTCAAGCAGGTTTTGTCACCTAACGTATAGAAAAATTCAAGTTCCGCCCCATTTTTGCGCAAAACCATTTCTAAGCGGGGCGCGTCGTGAGGCTTAAAAGCATGCTGGAATTTGATATTGGAAATATTGGCCGCCCCTGCGTCAAAACCCAAATAAAACCGCGCAAACCAAGCCGCCCAATCAATCTGCACCACTCCCGGCAGCACGGGCGCTCCGGGAAAATGCCCCTCAAACCAGATGAGGTTGGCGGGGATTTTGAGTTGCAGGATGATTTTTTCTTCACCTTCTGGCATCACCGTCCCAAGCGGCAACGGCAACAATTCCGCATGCGCCACCGTGGGCAAAAAGAGCCGCTCTAGCTCCTGCCGGGTAATCTTGCCCATTTCATTAACGGGGAAGGCATCGACATAACGCCATCGGCGCGGCAAAGCCAGCGGTTCTAAACGGTTGTGCAGGCTATTGCGTAAGCGGGTATCGAACAGCGCCTTTTTTTCTGCGCCAAACGCCTTGGCCCCTGCCTCGCTTAAGATAATGACCGCGCCCAGCATCACGCGCTCGCCTTCGCCCTCATGCGGAAGCGGAACCACCCGGGCGC
Organism: Azoarcus sp.; assembly: GCA_031257305.1. Classification (GTDB taxonomy): domain Bacteria; phylum Pseudomonadota; class Gammaproteobacteria; order Burkholderiales; family Rhodocyclaceae; genus WRNU01. The sequence continues at coordinate 1,874 of JAIRPB010000130.1, read as the reverse complement.
TATCCACTTCGGGCAGGCGGGCTAATTCCTGTTCCACCTGCGTGAGCGAAACCCGTTTTTCCCCAATCTTGACGACACGGTCCGCACGCCCCTGAAGCACCAGCCCTTGTTCATCCAGCCGTGCGATGTCATTAGAAAGAAAACCGCTTTCCAATTCAGCATCCGAGAGCAGGGGCGAAAAAATGCGTAGCCGCGATGAATCTTTTTCCAGCGCCAGCCGCACGCCGGGCATGGGCTGCCAAGGCGCGTCAGCTTGCCGGCGGGCCGTGGCGCCGGTTTCGGTACTGCCATAGATTTCAAAAAGCGGCGCTTTCATCCAGTCTGCGCCATACCGCGCCACATCCAGAGGAAGCGGGCTACCCGCTGAAGTGGCCATAAGAAAGCGTACGCCGGGCAGAGGCTCTGGCGCATCTACCAGATGTTTTAGATAAGTCGGCGCACTGATAAAAACGTAATCCGCCGGGGGGAGCCTGCCTAAGTCTTCCGGGAAGCGCAGTTTCTCCACAACGAAAGGATGCCCCGCCGTCAACGACCAGAGCATGAAAAACGGCAGGCCGTACATATGCTGGTGCGGTACGCTGGTAATAAAGCGGGCTTCCGGCGTTAGATAAGCGCCGAAAGCGTTCTCGAACATTTCCGCCTCCGCCCGCAGCTGCCGCAGCGACTTATCCACCAGCGATGGCTTGCCCGTGGAACCCGACGTATACAGCTTCACGCTGGGCTTGCCGTAATCGGGCACATCCTCTGGCCCAGACACATCGGCAGATTCCCACTGCCTAACGGCATTGGAAGAGCTGCCGCTCCCCACCCAAGGCAGCGCAAGCGATTCCCGTGCGGAGGGCAGGTCATCGCCGGGCAGAATAACCGCGAGGCCCAACGACCACGCCGCCAGCAACCAAACCGCAAAACAGTAAGCATCCGGCTCAAACAGCGCCAGGCCGGGGTTTCCTTCCACATCGCCGGGGTGAAGCCTTGCCAGCGTCCGCTGTGCTGCGGCTAAATCAAGGTAAAAAACGCTACGGGGGATGGGTAGCCCGTCTCGCCAAGCAACAGGAAATGTGTCGCCGCCGCGCTCTGGCAAACGCCAATAGCGCGTTAGGCTTTGCGGCAAAGGGGCAGACAATCCAGCCATGATGCGATTCCTGTTAATCCGCCGGGGCAGTGTGTAAATGCCGCAAAAACCATTTACGGATAATCCATTCACCCACAAACATCGCGCCCATCAAAACATACGAAATCAGCCCGTTATACCAAGCCCAATACACATCCCCGGCGCGGATGCACAGCAAAGTAACAACCGTATTCAGCGCATGAAAAACGCACCATGCCTGCGTGACACGGCGCGTGTAATGGACTGCGTGAGGCGGAAAATTAGGCTCGAACCGCCGCGCAAAACGCTCGATAATGTTTTGGTCCTGCGTGAGACTGCCCGCGAAAATCGCAAAGAAAAAAACACCGCTCAACACAGAATAAAACTGGAGCGTTAGCCCGCTTTTGAAAACAATCGCGGCCACGCCGATAAAAGCCGCCAAAATACCGGGCACATACCGCATCCTTCCCCGCAAAATTGATGTTTTGTTGCTACTGCGGCTTGGCAGTATGAGCGGGAGCAAAACCAGACCGCATAACCAGAACGGCCAGCCCTGCCAACGGCACACCCAAAACATCAACGGCAGAAAAAGCCCCGCCCCGAAAATAAACCAGCCGGGCATCGGGGACTATCCGCCCGTCCCGCAGGCGGCATCCAGAATATCGTTCACGGTACGGATATTTTTGAACTCGTCAGGGGAAAACTGCTTGCCCGTTTGTTTTTTGAATTCAACCGCGAAATCGACAGCGTCAATGCTATCAACATCAAGGTCTTGGTAGAGGCG
>JAIRPB010000127.1 GCA_031257305.1 Azoarcus sp. | reverse complement strand
ATTGAGAAATATTGGACGCGGGATGGAAGCCGGTCTGCCACGGACCGGAATGGGGTGACTGCCGTAGTCAACCCGCCGGTGACAACCGCAAAAGGGGTTTTTAATGTCACGGTAAGGGCGGATGTGAATGTGGAGCCTACAGCCGACGATTTTACTTTGAAGGAATTGCTTAGGAAGAGACGGTCTCTGGGATTTATCCGCCCTGACGATTCAACCAGTGCGGGACCGCTTTCAAAGATAGTTCACGATGCTTATTTTTGGGGAATCCAGCTTGCACATCGAAGGTATTCTTTTCAGGATGCAGATATAGATTTTATGAATACTGCCGCTCACGAGTTTGGGCATCGGATACTAGATTCATACGGCGGATGGGACTATTCATGGGAACACAAAGGTACTTCAGGGAAATGGATTCAACAGCCGAATTCGGGCACTAGCTATCCTGCGAGTGGAGAAATTGATTTGATGAAATATGCAGAAAATCGAGTTCCTGCTCATGACGAATGGGATAGATCGGTTGCTTCAGAGCAAGATGTAAAAGGCTTGCTGTGGCTCACGAGAGTGGAATTTTTTGGAAGTAAATAATGATAAAAAATATATTTTTTCTTTCTTTATGTCTACTTTTGGTGTGTTATTCAAAATTATCAATACCACAGCCAAGGTATGCTTTTGATATTTTTTTCAAAAATGTGTGCTCCTATCCAATTCAAATAGAGGCGTTTCCCCTCAATATTTCAGAATCATTAGACGGAGGGGACAAACTCGATAAACAATCTTTAGATGTTGAAAAAAGCCTTCTTGTCTTTTGGGGAATAGAATCTTTTACAGATATACACCGTGTTATCCCAGAAAATTACACATTAAAAGTAAGCGTAGGAAAAAGAATTATTTTGTTGGACAAAGCAAAGTTTTTAGAAGTATTAAAGAAAAGCGACTATGCTAGAGAAAAATGTGGAATTATATGCAGAACTGATTATTTTATAGGAACAATCAAAGATGCCTCGCTCTGCCCCTAACCCCCAAAAAAATGCCATGAACCAAATTTCACCACGCCGATGCAACCGCCGTAGGGGCGGGTTTCAAACCCGCCCTTCCTATCAAAACCCGCGCCCGAAATCGTGCCCCGGATACAAAACCAAGGGCGGGTTTGAAACCCGCCCCTACGCAAAACCCAGCACCGACGGTTCCTTCCCACCGTAGGTGTGCTTGGCAAGCGCCCGAAAACGAGCCGACACCATTAGCCCTAACAATGCAAAAAAACGAATCACGAATAACCCTAAAAAATTAGCATTTATTAGTTTTATTCGCGGTTTTTATATTGAACGGTTTCCGGGTAATTCGCAGAGCCCAATCATCCTGTGCTACGCGCCGATATAAACGTACTGAATTTACGTATGGCATGACCAAACGCTATTCCGATAAAAAACAGAAGAAATGCACATAAAAAACAAAATAAAATTGCAAAAAACACTGAATCAGCAGTCTGGGGTATTATAAACAAATACGTATCCCAAAGCCAGTAATATATGGGTTGATTTAATATATCATAAAGCTCAAAAATATACCCAAATTGTTGCCATAATTTTAACATCTGTGTTTCATCTAAATCTTTAATGTAAGGATAAGTTGTAACTTTGACAAAAGCCATGATTAAATCGTAAATTGAAAACAGTATCCCATAAAAAATGGGGCACTTATACCATTTTGAACCTGCCATAGAGCTTTTGATAAACGCCACGATAAACTTACACAAGGAACCTTCGTATTTTTCATGCACCAGTTTAATAATGTAGCCCGAAACATACCCTATACAAAATAGCAACAAAATACAACATAGAGAAAACACAATATTTTGTAAATAAAAATCGTTACTCTGTAGGCCAAAATCAATTCTTACAATAATAAAATGTAGCCTATTAAATAACCCAACTAAAAACCTATTTATATATGATAATAAATACCCAAGATTATTGTAAAATGAATTTCTTGGGTAATCGATACCAATTAGATAATGCAAATTAAATGGAAGGGAAACTATAAAATACAAAAAACTAGGGAGAGAAAATAAAATCCCTAGAAAAACTGGAGGACTCCTCCATCTTATTTTTTTAAGAAACATCATATTCGTTATTTGTGATGTTACCTAAATTGATCCCTCAAACCTCCATGGTCACTAACTGCCCGTTCGGGAGCATTAGGATCCATATCCTTTGCAATTTTATTTTCGTATTCAACCATTTTATCAGTACCTGAGGAGAGAAAATCAGTTATATAAAGAATATATGCGTGTGCTAGTTCATGCGCAAAAATACGCTCTACAGACGGCTTAAATGTTTTACCCATCACATCGGTAAATACAACGAAACAATGTGGATTAACTTCTATGATTGCACGGCTACCGGGTTTTTTTTGCTCCTGTCCATTTCTGCTTTATTATCTGCACGAATGACTGGTCAAGTGGCCTTTGAAGAGCCGTTTTGCCACAACCACTATTTTCAAGACGTCGGTCAGAAGAAGTACCAAAGTCATACGAATGGCGCACATCTCCCCTCAACGTTTCCAGCATTTCCCTCGCTGTAGGCGACTCTGCTATTAACCGCGTTATGTAAGGTTTAACACTTTCGCTAACAAAAATACCCATGATTCCCTCCGAGCAATGTTGCAATATAAGTGACACTGCAATATACAAGAACTTCGCTATTTTGAAAATTTTCGATGCGGGTTTCTCTTCCCCATCCTCGCAATGTTTCGTGGGAATGACATTACATGGGCATACCATGCCCATGCCGGGGCGGGTTTGAAACCCGCCCTTACCCTCTTAGCATCACTTGCGCGACTTGGTCGATGCTCATTACCCGCATGAGCGCCCCGACCATTGCGTTGACTTTGTACAACTGGATGATTTTGCCTTGTGCCTGAAGGGACGCGAGGGAATTGAACAACGTCCCTGCCGCGACAAAGTCGACTCGCCTAAGCTGGCTGCAATCCACTAGAACCGTCTGCCGTGCGGAGGCGAATTCATCTAGTTTGCGGATGGCTTCGTTGCTTGAGCCGGATAGTTCGCCGTCGAAATAGAACTCTTCCTCGCCACGGCCGGGGGTTTCTTCAACGGCTGGGGGCTGTTCATCGCCGGGGTTCGGTTGTTTGGATTCCCACGAAGGGGGAGATTCCTCGAACGTGACGGCGTAATCTACCGCCAAATCCTCAAAACGCGCCGCTTCGCCGGTGTATTTCAGCATCTCCAGCATCAGCATCCAGTAATCGCGGTTCTCGGCTTGGCCGGGCTTGACTTTGGGGGCCAGCAAATCGACGAGTCTGGAAGCATTGAAAATCGTGAGCTTCACCCGGCTAGCGGCCAGTTGCGCCAGAGTCTTTTGAATTAGCGCACAGCCTTCGTCATCCACAGAGCGCACCCTGCCGAGGTCAATGCGCAACGCGCCGCTTTTGTTGGCGATGACGCAAATTTGCTGAAGCTGCTGCGATGCCTGTGCCGAAAGCGAAGCGGGCAGATTGACTACGGAAGCGGCGGCGGCGTCAGAGCGCCGTTTTGCGGGCTGGACTGATAAATCTTCCCATGCGGGAGGCGAGCGTTCAAAACGGCGGGCATAGTCGATGACTCTCGTCTCAAACCGTTCCCGCTGACCCGTTAGGCGGTAGAGGTCCAGCAGCATCATCCACAAGCCTTCGCCTACGGTGGCGGTGGGGTCATCGAAAACGGCGGTGAGAAGGTGTTCGGCGTCGCGGTCATTTCCGTTCGCATAGAGTACGGCGGCTTCTTCATAGACGACGCCGACGCCTGAAGAGACTTCAGTCACCTCTATGGCGCCCTGCTGGCTGGCGTGGGAAAAATCAAGCGCGGATAGCTCCGTTGGTGCGCCGGAATTGCCTGCGGACGATGCCGATTCAGGCACCGAGGACTGATTTAGAGCGTTTTTTTTGAAGGGGTTAAAATTGAAAGCCACAGCGGGAAAGCCGTAAAAACGTGAAAAATCGGGGGACTCGAAACAACACATCGAATATCGATGCGCCACGAATCCGGCAAGGATAGCACCGGGTTTGCTCTTTTGCATCGTACCTATGTCCCGCTTTTCACGATTGAGTGCCCCGGTTTTTGAGCGGATGCCTTCTTGATTCGGCGGAGATATTCGCTTTTCGGAACATTTTCTCTTGCTCATCCCACTATAAGTGGCAAAGACTGCGTTTAGTGCGTGTTCATGAAATAATCACGCTTTTCCTGTTCTGCTAATTAGCATCGTGTCTGAACCGTTACCTGATTTTTCCCAATCACACCTGCTCGTTGCGGGCGATGTCATGCTCGACCGTTACTGGTATGGCGCTACCACGCGCATTTCGCCCGAAGCGCCCGTGCCTGTGGTGAAGGTTGAAAGCGATGAATACCGCGTGGGCGGCGCGGGCAACGTGGCGGCTAACGCGGCTTCATTGGGCGCGACGGTGAGCCTCGTCGGGCAAGTCGGGCAGGACGAAATGGCACGGCTTTTGGCTGAAAAGCTGGCGGGCGTTGGCGTGCGTTGCAGTCTGGCAGAAGCCCCGGAACACCCAACCATCACCAAGCTACGTATCATCAGCCGCCATCAGCAACTCATCCGGCTTGATTTTGAAGGCGATTTCGCAGGCACCGAATTAACGGGCATTGAAGAACGTTTCTCCGCGCTGGCCAACGAAGCCCATGCCGTGGTGCTCTCCGACTATGGAAAAGGCACGCTGGCCCAAGTGCCGTCGCTTATCGGCATTGCCCGCGCACGGAACCTCCCAGTGGTTATCGACCCCAAAGGAACGGATTTTCAGCGTTACCGCCATGCGACGCTGCTCACGCCAAACATGAGCGAATTTGAGGCGGTGGCGGGGCATTGCCCTAACGAACAGGCCGTGTTTGAGCGCGGCGAATCCCTGCGCGAGAGCCTTGCGCTGGACGCGCTGCTTATCACGCGGTCAGAACGCGGCATGACGCTCCTGCAAAAAAATCAGCCGCCGCTTAACTTGCCCACCCGCGCCCGCGATGTGTTTGATGTGACTGGCGCAGGCGATACCGTGGCCGCTGTGCTGGGCATTTGCCTAGCCGCCGGACTTAAACTGCCCCAAGCGGTCCATCTCGCCAATGCCGCGGCCGGCATCGTTGTGGGCAAACTCGGCACGGCGTCCGTAAACCGCACAGAACTTGCCGACGCATTAGCGTACCCTTGCCACGACTAAAAAATAGGAGTTTCCCCATGATTATCGTTACCGGCGGTGCCGGTTTTATCGGCAGCAACATCGTGCAAGGGTTAAATGCCAGAGGAATTAGCGACATCCTTGTGGTAGATGACCTCACCGATGGGCGCAAATGCCTCAACCTCTCTGATGCCAATATCCACGACTATTTAGATAAGGATGATTTTCTTGCCCGCTTAAAAGACGGCGAGAGCTTTGGCGCTATCGACGCGGTTTTTCATGAAGGGGCGTGTTCCACCACCACCGAATGGGATGGCCGTTTCATGATGAAGGTGAATTTTGAATTCACCAAAACGCTTTTGGGATGGTGCGTATCCCGCAAAACGCCGTTTATCTATGCCTCGTCAGCCTCGGTCTACGGCATGGGTCCCACCTTCCGCGAAGCGCGGGAGTTTGAGCAGCCGCTAAATGTTTACGCTTGGTCCAAGTTTTTGTTTGACTGCCACCTGCGTGCGCGGATGGAAAACCTCTCCGTCCGTGCCCCGCAAAATTCGGGCAAAAACTTACGTTCGCACAACATCATTTCCAGCCAGATTGTCGGCCTGCGCTATTTCAACGTTTACGGCCCTAGGGAACAGCACAAAGGCGCAATGGCCAGCGTGGCTTACCACTTCGACACGCAATTGCAAAACAGCGGCCGCCTGCGTCTTTTTGAAGGCTCTGACGGTTACGGGCCGGGCGAGCAGCGGCGCGATTTCATCCATGTTGACGACGTGGTCGCCGTCAACCTGTGGCTACTCGACAACCCGCACGTTTCCGGCATTTTCAATGTAGGCACAGGAAGGGCACAGAGCTTTAACGATGTCGCACGAGCCGCCATTGACTGGTACAGGCGGCAGCGCGGGGACACTAGCTTTGGCGGTATCGACTACATTCCCTTTCCCGACCACCTCAAGGGGCGCTACCAGAGCTTTACTGAAGCCGATATGTCCGCGCTACGGGCCGCAGGGTATGACCGCCCCTTCATGGATGTTGCCGAAGGCATGACGCGCTATCTCGACTGGCTACACAAAACTTAACGGACGCCAAAGCGGATGCGTAAACTCTTGGTCATCGGGCCATCTTGGGTAGGCGACATGGTGATGGCGCAAAGCCTTTTCATCAGCCTTAAAACCCAAGGCGAATGCGAAATCGACGTACTCGCCCCGGCGTGGTCACAGCCTATTTTGTTGCGGATGCCGGAAGTCCATCGCGGCATCGTGATGCCTTTAGGCCACGGCCAGTTCAAATTCTTCACGCGCCAGCGTATGGGAAAAGAACTCGCCCACGAGGGCTATGCCCAATCCATCGTGCTGCCCGGCTCATTCAAATCGGCACTTGTGCCGTTTTTCGCCCATATCCCGCAGCGCACCGGCTTTCGCGGCGAAATGCGCTATGGGCTAATCAACGATATGCGCCCGCTCAACCGGAAGCGCCTGCCCATGACGGTGCAGCGGTTCGCTGCCCTAGGCCAGCCGCGCAACACCCCGCTTGCCGCAGAAACGCTCTCCCCGCCTTTCCCAAGGCTTCATGCGGATGCCGCCAACCAAGCCGCTTTGCAGAAACGCTTTGAACTCGATACCACACGCCCGGTAATTGCCTTTATGCCCGGGGCAGAATACGGCCCGGCCAAGCGGTGGCCGCCCGCGCATTACGCCAAACTGGCTCACTTGCTCACGTCACGCGGTTTCCAAGTCTGGGTGCTGGGTTCCGAAAAAGACGTTGCCATCGCGCGCCCTATTATCAACGGCAACCCAACCGTTAGAGACTTCACCGGACAGACCAGCCTCGGTGATGCCATTGACCTTCTCGCGCTGGCCCGCGCCGCCGTAACCAACGACTCTGGCCTGATGCACATTGCGGCCGCGCTAGATATCCCGCTGGTTGCCCTCTTTGGCTCCTCCAACCCCGAACACACGCCGCCGCTTTCCAAGCGCACCGCCATCGAAACCCTCCGGCTATCCTGTGCGCCCTGCTTTGAGCGCCAATGCCCGCTGGGGCATACCCGCTGTTTAGCTGAAATATCCCCCGAAAAGGCGCTCACGGCGCTAGAACCTTTTATTGATATGGCCCCTAACCCCTAAAATGCGCATCCTGCTGGTTAAAACCTCCTCATTGGGCGATGTCATCCATACCCTGCCCGCCATTACCGATGCGGCGCGCGCTATCCCCGCCATCCGCTTTGACTGGATGGTAGAAGAAGCCTTCGCAGAAATACCCGTCTGGCATCCCGCAGTAGAACGCGCCATACCGGTTGCGCTCCGGCGCTGGCGGAAAAAACCTTTTTCCGCCGCCACGCGCGCCGAATGGAAAACGTTCTGCGCCACGCTTGAAGCCGCCCATTACGATTTCGTGCTTGACGCACAGGGCCTCCTAAAAAGCGCATGGCTTGCGACCAAAGCCCATGCGCCCATTCACGGGTTCGATTTCAGCTCGGCACGCGAGCCGCTGGCAAGCCTTGCCTATAACCACCGCCACGCGGTGCCCCGCGAACGGCACGCCGTGCGCCGCTTGCGCGAACTCTTTGCCGCCACGTTTGGGTATCTCCTGCCAGAAATTGCCACGCGGGAGGATGACGGCGCAAACAGCGCGGATGCCACCGCCTACGGGCTGGACCGCGCCCGCATCTTGGCAGGCGCGGGAGAGGCGCCGTGCCTCTCGGAGACCCAAAGCAACAAACGGCGGCTAGTGTTTTTCCACGGCACGTCTTGGCCCACCAAACACTGGCCAGAACACGCATGGCGCGAACTTGCCCGCCTAGCTTCCAGCGCGGACTGGCATGTTTTGCTTCCGTGGAACGACAAAGACGAGCACGAACGTGCCCAGCGCATTGCCGCCAACCTCCCCGGCGTACAAGTTCTCCCAAAATTGCCGCTTGCGGGACTCGCTGCCGAAATTGCCTCAGCCACGGCCTGCGTCGCCGTCGATACCGGGCTTGGCCACCTAGCGGCCGCGCTTGACGTTCCCACTTTGTCCCTTTTTGGCCCAACCAACCCCGGCTTCACCGGGGCATGGGGCCGCCGCCAGCTACGCTTTGCCACAGATTTTCCCTGCGCCCCCTGCTTGCGGAAAACCTGCCCGCTCCGCTCTGCCAGTGCCGCCGCCTCCGCGTCAGCCTCAGTCGACTCGCCCTGCTTCGCCCGCCTCTCCCCAACAAGAGTGTGGGAGATACTAAACTCGATGGCATATTAACGGGCCGTTGCGATGCAGCTTGCTTTCTGTCTCTACAAATACTTCCCTTACGGCGGCCTTCAGCGGGACTTCCTTCGCATCGCGCTCACCTGCCAGAAGCGCGGCCACAGCATCCGTGTGTATACGCTTGAATGGCATGGCGAGACGCCGCCGGGGTTTGAAGTGCTCAAAGTTCCCGTGCGGGCATGGCAAAACCACCGCCTTTACCGCAAATTCAGCGCATGGGTTAAGGCAGACCTCACCCGCCGCCCCGCCGGATGCGTCATCGGTTTCAACAAAATGCCCGGTCTGGACGTGTATTACGCCGCCGACCCCTGCTTTGAGGAAAAAGCCCGCACCCTACGTAGCCCGCTTTATCGGCTAGGGTCACGCTACCGCCATTTCGCGGCGTGGGAACGTGCCGTGTTCGCGCCGCCGTCCCGCACGGAAATCCTGATGATTTCCAACACGCAACTGCCATTTTTCGAGCGCCATTACAGTACGCCGCCAGAACGCTTCCACATGCTGCCGCCCGGCATTTCGCCACAATGCCGCGCCGGCCCGGAGGCACCGGCTATCCGTGCGGCATTCCGCGCCGAATTCGGTTTGGGCAATGATGACCTCCTTGTGGTACTGATTGGTTCTGATTTCAAACGCAAAGGGCTTGACCGCAGCCTCAAGGCACTGGCGGCGCTGCCCGAAAAATTGCGCGGCCGCGCACGCCTCATCGCCATCGGCGAGGATGACCCATCGCCTTTCCAAGCAATGGCCAGTTCGCTCGGCATCCACGGGAAAGCGGTATGCCTGCAAGGCCGCGACGACATCCCGCGCTTCCTGCTTGGCGCGGATTTACTCATCCATCCCGCCTACAGCGAAAACACCGGCACTGTGCTGCTTGAGGCTCTTGCCGCCGGATTGCCCGCGCTCGTCACGGATGTTTGCGGCTATGCGCATTACATTACAGAGGCACAAGCAGGATGCGTTATGCCCTCACCTTTTGAGCAACAGGCGCTCAACGCCACGCTTGCCGACATGCTCACCGACGCCCCCGCGCGGGCGCGTTACTCTGCCAACGCGCTGGCCTTTGCCGAACACGCAGACATCTACAGCCTGCACGAGCGGGCCGCTGATTTCATCTTGAACACCGCCACGGGGCATTCATGAGCGAAATCATCCTATGTCCCCCTTTTGACCGCCTCTGGGCCGGGCGCGACCCCTTTATCGAAGCCGAGCGCCTACAAGGGCAAGTGCTGCGAGAACTGGACGGGCGGCGCACCCTGCGAACCGAGGTTGAAGGGCGCGGCTATTTCGTCAAAATCCATCGCGGCGTCGGCTGGCCTGAAATCCTCAAAAACCTCGCTTATCTCCGCCTCCCCGTCCTCGGCGCGCGTCACGAATGGCAAGCCATTGAATTTCTTGAACGCCTTGGCGTTGACACCCTGCACCGGGTAGCGTTTGGCGAACGCGGCAAAAACCCGGCCCGCAAACATTCTTTCATCATCACCGAAGAACTCGCGCCCACCGTCAGCCTTGAAGATTATTGCCGCAACTGGCCGCAAACCCCGCCCAATCTGGCGCTAAAACGCGCCCTAATTAAGCGCGTGGCAAACATCGCCCGCACATTGCACGAAAACCGGATGAACCACCGGGACTTCTACCTCTGCCACTTCCTGCTTCACACCGACCCCGCCCCCGCGCCCGAAGCATTGCGGCTATCCATCATCGACCTACACCGCGCCCTCATCCACAAACACCCCCTCGCCCCCCGCTGGCGGCGCAAAGACTTAGCCGCGCTGTATTTCTCGGTACTCAAAATCGGCCTCACCCGCCGCGACCTG
>JAIRPB010000116.1 GCA_031257305.1 Azoarcus sp. | reverse complement strand
AAGTTTGCGGCATCCTTGCGGGATGCCTCAATCGGCGGGGCAAACCGGCGGGGTTTTCAGCCGGCGCATCCCCTAATACTGACTACCCGATACTGGAGAAAATATGTCCGCCTCGCTTTTTGCCGCCGTCGAAATGGCACCCCGTGACCCGATTCTGGGACTCACCGAAGCCTTTAATGCCGATACCCGTGCTGAAAAAGTCAACCTTGGAGTCGGCGTGTATTACGACGCCAACGGCAAGCTGCCGCTGCTCGCCGCTGTGAAAGCGGCGGAAGAAGCCCGGCTAAAGGCCGCGCCCGCTCGCGGCTATCAGCCCATTGACGGCAACGCCGCCTATAACCAAGCCGTGCGTGACCTGCTTTTTGGCAAAGGCTCGACACGGGCCAGTGACGGTTCCGTGGTCACAATCCAAGCCTTGGGCGGCACGGGCGCGTTGCGGGTTGGGGCGGATTACCTCAAAAAACTGCTGCCGCAAACCACGCTCTACCTTAGCGACCCCTCATGGGAAAACCACCGTGCGCTGTTTGAGACGGTCGGCTTTCCGGTAGAAACCTATCCCTATTTTGACCCGGCCACACGCGGCGTTAATTTTTCGGCGATGAAGCAAAAGCTCACCACCTTACCGCCGCAATCTATTGTGTTACTGCATGCGGTTTGCCATAACCCGACCGGGGCGGATCTCATCGGCGGGCAATGGCAAGAAATCGCCGCAATCTGCAAAGAAAAAAACCTTGTGCCTTTCTTAGACCTCGCCTACCAAGGCTTTGCCGATGGCATTGAAGAGGACGCCGCCTCCGTGCGGGCTTTTGCGGAAACCGGGGTGCAATTCTTCGTGGCCTCTTCGTTCTCCAAGAACTTCTCCCTATATGGCGAGCGGGTAGGCGCCCTGTCTATCATCACCGCCAGCAAGGAAGAAGCGGCGCGGGTCGCGTCCCAAGTCAAACGCCTGATTCGCACCAATTATTCCAACCCGCCCACGCACGGCGGCGCCATCATCGCCGCCGTCCTAGGCAGTGCGGATTTAAGAAAGCAATGGGAAGAAGAACTCGCCGTCATGCGCCTCCGCGTCCGCGACATGCGCACCGGTCTCGTCGACGCGCTAAAAGCCCAAGGCGTCACCAAAGACTTTTCGTTCATCGCCAAACAGCGCGGCATGTTCTCTTTTACGGGGCTAACAAAAGAACAAGTTGAACGCCTCAAAGCCGAATTTGGCATCTACGCCGTAGCGTCAGGCCGCATCAACGTAGCGGCGCTCAACGCCAAAAACCTGCCCGTGGTCGCTAAAGCCATTGCGGCGGTTTTGTGAATTGATGCTGTGATGTAAAAAAAGCGTTGGGGCGGGGCTTTCAAACCCGCCCCAACTGCATTTTGGCGGCGTTTTTCGTGGGCGTTGCATACAACGTCCCTACACGATACTCTACGCCCCGTTTATTAACGATGAGAAAAACACCATGAAATTCGCCGCGGGCGCTCCCACGCTGGAAGAAATCATCTGCCTTTATCTAGGCTAAAACAAATCAATCGACAATATATGTCTTTAGAACGCCCCATGTTTGATACGCGCAAACTCGGAAAGGCATTTGACGGGGTTATGCTCAATAAAACCATTCAACGGCTTCTGGCAAAAGGTATTCTCTACATGACAACAGGGGCAACCACCACAGCGAGTGGCAATCACCAAGTATTCACAACCGTCCCGCGTGATGCACTGAATGCTGTCCGGTAATTCAAACCCATATTCGGTGGGGAACAATATAAATGAAAATTGTGGTTCGTTTTTTCCGCTCAAAATGGGGCAAGCGTCTCGCCATTGCCCTGCTTATCCTCGTGTCCATTCTGACTCCTTCTGCGTATTATGCGCAGACCCAAGGTGTTTGCCTAAAAGCTGGCCGGATTTTAAGCGAGGAGGAATTGAGGAAAATAGCGTTAGCCAACACGGTTAATTTTTATTTTCAAGACGCATATCATTACAATTGGAGTCGTTCTGGCATTTTTTCGGTAGGCATCAATAGTCCCGCACAGGAAACAGATATGCTCAAACTCATCAACGCTGCTTATAATAGCGGGAAATCATTTGAAGAAAATTTTGGACTTAAAGTGCTAATGCAAGGGCGGGAAAAGAAGGAATATAAAAAACTGACAGATGACCAATTACGGGAACCTTTCATCTTTATGGTTTATGAGTCAATCCCCAATGGAGTCGTTACAGCATTGGTCTCTCCTTATTTCAAAGAGATTGCATTCAATGAATTAGAGCCAGAATTACAGGAGGCGGCACGAAAGAAAATCAATTTTTTTACCACTTTATCAGGGTATGGAAACCATTATTTTAATATCGTTGATCCCGCTTCTTACAATTTTATACGCATATGTTGTGATAACAATATGGGTAGCAGTTACAGTGAGTATCTAAAACATAAACAAGAAGCCTATGAAATGGCGCTACATAGTGCGTCGGATCCCGTGATACGGAATATCCAACTTATCGGCATGGTTTCAAACTGTGGGGAGTTTATGCCCGGTAAACGGTCAGAAATTGGGATTCTTGGTGACGTGACGGAAAATGAGCATTAAGGGATATTCTGGTCAATGACAATGAACCACAACTTTTCAATGTGTTTTTTATTCCGCTCTTTCCGCTCAAAATGGGGCAAGCGTCTCGCCATTGCCCTGCTTATCCTCGTGTCCATTCTGACTCCTTCTGCGTATTATGCGCAGACCCAAGGTGTTTGCCTAAAAGCGGGGCGGGTTTTAAGCGAGGAGGAATTGAGGAAAATAGTGT
>JAIRPB010000090.1 GCA_031257305.1 Azoarcus sp. | reverse complement strand
GCGCAGGCTCATGGTGAGACCTTCTAGCTGGTAGTGCGGGCGCAGGAAGAACTTGGCGTTGTACCGGCCGGGGTCGCCCTCGATGTCCTCCACGACCACTTGCGCGTCCGCCAGCGGTTTGCGGGCTTTGGTGTCTTGGCTGGAATTGCGCGGGTCGCCATCTACATATTGGACAATCCATTCGTTAAGCCAGCGTTCGACATCTGCGCGTTCTTTGAAGGAGCCGATTTTGTCTCGCACGATGCACTTGAGGTAGTGGGCAAAGCGGCAGCAGGCGAAAAGATAGGGCAGACGGGCGGAGAGGTTGGCGTTGGCCGTGGCGTCTGGGTCGGCGTATTCAGCCGGTTTTTGTAGGCTTTGCGCGCCGATGAACGCGGCAGTGTCGGTGTTTTTGCGGTGGATGAGCGGCATGAAACCGTTTTTGGCCAGTTCCGCTTCGCGGCGGTCCGAAATGGCGATTTCGGTGGGGCACTTCATATCTACGCCGCCGTCGTCCGTCGGGAAAACATGGCAGGGCAGGTTTTCGACCACGCCGCCGGATTCGACGCCACGGATGGCGGTGGTCCAGCCGTAGTTTTTGAAACTGCGGTTGATGTTGGCCGCCATCGCGTAGGCGGCGTTGACCCATAGATAACGCTGGTGGTCAGAGCCGCCGGTGTTTTCCTCAAAATCGAATTCGTCAATCGGGTTGGTTTTAACACCGTAAGGCATGCGGCCTAGGAAGCGCGGCATGGCAAGGCCGATGTAACGCGAGTCGTCCGATTCGCGCAGGCTACGCCAAGCGGCGTATTCGGTGTTCTCAAAAATTTTGGTGAGGTCACGCGGGTTGGCGAGTTCTTGCCAAGACTTCATCTGCATGACGGCAGGGTCAGAACCCGCGAGGAAAGGGCAGTGTGCGGCGGCGGATATTTTTGCGATTTCGCCGAGCATTTCGACATCGGGCGCGGAATGGTCAAAGTAATAGTCGCCCACTAAGCAGCCGTAAGGCGCACCGCCAAGCTGGCCGTATTCTTCTTCGTAGATGCGCCGGAAGATGGGGCTTTGGTCCCAGCCGATGCCCTTGTGACGCCGCAGGGTGCGGTGCAGGTCTTTTTTGGAGATGTTCATGAAACGGATTTTGAGCATCTCGTCCGTTTCAGTGCTGGTAACGAGGTAATGCAGGCCGCGCCATGCCGCTTCGAGTTGCTGGAAGTCTTCATGGTGGATGATTTGGTCAATCTGTTCGCTCATTTTGCGGTCGATTTCCGCAATGATTGCTTCGATGGTGCGGTACGCATCGCCAGAAATGGTGACGGCTGACGAAACGGCTTGCTGGGCCAGCGTGCGCACGGCGGATTCGACGGCGGAGCGTTGTTCGTCCGATTTGGGCCTGAATTCTTTTTCGAGCAGCGCCGCAAAATCAGTTTGCTCGGCAAAGGCAGTGGCGGCAGATTTTTGTGCTGCGGCGGATTTAGAGGTGGTCATAGCGTTTATTTATCCTGTTTGTCGTCACCGCCTTTGGCTGCGGCGGAAGATTTAGCGGGGGCAGTGGCAAGGGATTTAAGCAGCGTGGGGTTCTGGAGAACGTCGCCGAGAAGGTCTTCCGCGCCGGTTTTGCCATCCATGTATGTCAGCAGGTTGTTGAGTTCGGTGCGGGCCTGCAAAAGCTGGCGCAACGGCTCAACGTTCTGGGCAATGGCGCCCGGTTTGAAGTCGTCCATGCTGTTGAAGGTGAGGTCAATAGCAAGTTTGCCTTCTCCCGTGAGGGTGTTGTCGACGGAGAAAACCACGCGGGGCTTAATGGCTTTCATGCGCTCATCGAAATTGTCAATATCAATTTCGAGGAATTTCCGGTCTAGGACGGGCGGCAATTCTTCTTTGGGCTTGCCGGATAAATCGGACATCACGCCCATTACGAAAGGTATCTGAACCTTTTTTTCGGAACCGTAAAGCTCAACGTCGTATTCGATTTGTACGCGGGGCGCACGATTACGGCTAATGAACTTTTGTCCGCTGTTTCCAACGTTTCCTTTGATAGCCATGAGAACTCCTTTATAAAGTTACTGGTGCGGCAAAGCCGTACCTTTTGAGAAAGAAAATGAGCCTGTTGCTGTGAGAAGGCTATCCCGCATACTCGCCATTCTCTTCCGCCAGCGTTTCTCCCATGAGCAAGACAAGCTGCGAGAGGGCATCAGGCATGAGGTCTTTGACGATGTCCTTGAAACCCGCGCCGGCCATGCGTTCGATGCGCCGGATGAGTAGCGGGGCGGGATGGGAAGGTTCGTGGTGTTCAAAATATTCGCGCGCCAGCGCAAGCGCCTTGAAAGCGTCGGCGCGGGAATTGAGCGAGGCGGGCAGAGCCTTGGGCGATGCTGAAGGGGCGTCCGCGCCGTTTCCGTTTGGCTGGTCGGCCTGTGTTTCAGGCTGTGCGCCGGGGGCTTGTTCTTGCAGTTGTTCAGCCACATACCGCGCAACCCGGTTGACGAGCGTTGTTAATAATTCGGTATCAAGCCAATATTCCGGTTCAAGACGGCTTTTGAATGCGTTATTGATTACCGCAAGCGAAGAAGAAATAGAAGCAATTGCCGAAAGGCGTTCTTGGTTTTTGGATTTTTCTGCCACCAAGATTGTTGAAAGCTGGCCAATAGAAGAAATATTTGATTGTCCTTCTTCTATTTTTCCATCTAACAAATGTTCTACAGCGGATATTGAGATAGGGCCGATTTGGGTTTCTAGGAGAGATGCTTGCCGTAATGCGCGAACGACGGTATTACGGTCCGAAATTTCAGAAACGGCATTACTACGGGCGAGCGGGTCGAAATCGCCTTCTATTTCGAGTAGCGGATAGAGATAATCCCATTCGCTTTCTACCCATTGCGCCATAAGGGATAACCCTTGCGCAAATCCCGGAAGGCCGTGTTTTTGAAGAGCCGCCAAACAAATTTTGGTGAGAATTCTTAAATCGCGGCTTTTTTGGAGCAGGGCACACCCGGCATTAAAAACCTCGGCCCAGTTGGGCTGTTGTGCCGGTATGACATGGTCGCCGACTTGCCGTTCTTCGCGGGGCGTTGAAAGCGCCACGAATTCGGCAAATCCGGCGGTATATTCCAAGTCCTCGCCGGGAAGGGATGATGTTTCAAAAAGGCGCGAATCAAAGATTGAATTCATTATAGAAGGCAAGGCAAAGCCGTCATGAAAAATTGATTTCGGATTAAACCCAAAACATATTCAAAAGTGGACAATACATTTTATACTGATTATAATCGAAGGTCAACATTCAATATAGAATATCTTTTTTCTGCATGTCATGCTTCAATTGATGTTGATGTAATGCAGCGAAATATAAGGAGGCATCGTGGTGTTTTTAGGTTTTGGCCGTTTTAACGTGAAATGGTTTGTTGCCGTATGCGTGTGTTTTATTCTTTACGGATGCCCTTCTAGCGGGCTTCGCTCTGGCGAAAGGCCGGAGCTTCCCCGCCCGTTGAGCATTACCATTGGCACGACGGACCGGGTTAACCCCTCTGTGTCGGGGCGCCCTTCTCCGATTGTCGTGCGGATTTTCGAGCTTTCAAACGATACGCGGTTTCTGGCGGCCGATTATTTTGAATTAACGGGGCAAGATATGCCGACGCTGGGCGGGGATGTGCTGGCCAGCGATGAATACAGCCTCATTCCCACGCAAATCCAGATTGTGGAGCGCAAAGCCGCTTCTGGCAGCAAGTTTCTAGGCATTGTTGCCGCTTACCGTGACCCTTCCGCCAGCGTATGGCGGGGCATCGTCCCGCTGCCGGAACCTTATCTTGCCGGCCGGCTGTGGTCCAATAATGTTTCACCCACGTGGCGGCAAACTTTCGTGCTGGATGATAAAGGCGTGATTATCCGCAGGGACGATAAAGAACGCGGGCCGGAGGCAAAACCGTAAACAAACGCAGGGACGGCCTGCCATCCTGATTGTCTTGCCATTGTTATTTGTTTATTTCGCCGGGTAAAGAATGAGTTATATCAACAAGGTTGTCTGGTCAGAGGGGATGTTCCTGCGGCCGCAGCATTTCCAGCAGCAGGAACGTTATATCGAGTCTTATATCCATCGCTGCGCGGCGGCTCATACGCCTTTTTTCTGGGGATTTTCCGAACTGGTTGTTGAGCCGGGGGCATTGGTCCGGGGAACCGTCCAAATCCGGCGTGCCATAGGGGTTATGCCGGACGGGACGCCTTTTGACATTGAAGCGGATAAAACCGGCCCGGTGACGCTAGATTTCCCGCCGGACAAAAAAAATATCAAAGTAGTTTTGGCGTTGCCGCCTTCGCAGGAAGGTATCGAGAACGTTATCTATAACGAACATTCCGCCAGCGCCGCACGGTATGTGGCGGCCACCTTTGAGTCGGGGGACGGTAACGAGTCCGGCGCGGAAGCGGCAGAAATCCAAGTGGGACGCCCGCGTTTCCGCTTGCTGCTCGAAAACGCCGTGCCAAGCGGTTGGGTCACAATGGGCGTAGCGCATGTGTCGGAGCGGCAGACGGACAACCAGCTACGCCTTGACGATAGCTATATTCCGCCCACCCTGCACTGCGGCGGGCAGTTGGTTTTGTCTGGCTTCATCAAAGAAATAGAAAACATCCTCCAGCACCGCGCCGATGCCATCACCGCGCGCCTTGCGGCGGGCGGGCGGGGAGCGGGCGGGGTCTCGGATGTGGGCGAATTCCTCACCCTCACAAGCATCAACCGCTGGCATCCGCTCATCTCGCATCTTTCCAAAGTCCGCGCGCTGCATCCCGAACGCCTTTTCTCGTACCTGCTGAGCCTGGCTGGCGAAATGTCGACTTTTTCGGAAGAGCGCCGACGCATGAGCAGCATTCCCGTTTATATCCATGACGATTTGGGACGGACTTTTTCAATGCTGATGGGCTATTTGCGGAAATATCTGGCCGTGGTGCTGGACCAAACGGTTATCCGCATTGAGCTTGTGCCCCGGAAATTTGGGATTTCGGTGGCTGTGGTGCAAGACCGTGCCCTGTTCAAACAAGCCTCTTTTGTGCTGGCCGTCAATGCGCAGGTCCCGCCCGAAAAATTGCTTTCGCAGTTCCCGGCGCACGCCAAAATTGGCCCGGTCGAAAAAATCCGCGACCTCATGAACTTACAGCTTCCCGGCGTCCCGTTGCGCCCCCTGCCCATTGCGCCAAGGGAGTTGCCGTTTCACGCGGGTTACAGCTATTTTGAGCTTGATACCCAAAACGAATTTTGGCAAGGATTAGATACCAGCGCCGCTCTGGCGCTGCACATTGCCGGGGATTTTCCCGGTTTGGCGCTTGAATGCTGGGCCATTCGCAAATGAACAATACGGACGACGGGCAAATTCAGCGGCAGGCGGCCGCACAAACGCGGCAAAACGTTGTTTCGGGGCAGGCATACCGTGCGGACAGCGGCATTAACCCGCTTGTCTGGGCGGCTAACCCGCTTCTGGACATGATTCCGCAAATACGCACTGTGCACGAGATGTCAGACATCAGGGTGCTACGTACCCGAATCGTCAACGAAATCAACGCATTTGAGGCACGGGCGCAATCGGTCGGCATTCCACGGGAGGACTTAATCGGCGCACGTTATTGCCTGTGCACCGTTTTAGATGAAGTTGTGTCGCTAATGCCGTGGGGAAGCAATAATGTCTGGGCCAACCAGAGTATGCTGGTTACATTTCACAACGAAACATGGGGGGGTGAAAAGTATTACCTGCTCCTAGGCCGGCTCGTGCAAAACCCAGAACGCCATAAAGACCTTATCGAGTTGCTGTATTACTGCAACGCGCTAGGGTTTGAAGGGCGCTTTAGGTTGGCGAACGGCGGGTTTTCGCAGCTTGAAATGCTCAAAAAACAGGTTGTCACCCTCCTTAACAAAGCGAGGGGCGGCTATGAGCACCGGCTTTCACCCCATTGGCAGGGCATCAGTTCCATATCGCCCGCCTGGCGGATGGTCCCGCCTTGGATTGTGGCGCTGCTGTGTGTCTTGATGGGCATCGCGCTCTACATGGTGTTTTCATTCCGTCTGGCCCCGTTCTATGGCGACACCTCAAGCAAGCTCAGTGCGCTAGAGGTTCCGGCAATGAACGTAGCAAGAGCCGCGCCGCCTTCCGCGCCCGTCGTGAAAAACGTATGCAATGAACTGAAGCAAAATATCAATGCCGGGGGAGCCGTGACGGTGAAAGAAATCGGCGGCGCATGCGAAATTACCCTGCGGGGGACGCTGGCCGGGGTAGGCATGTTCGCGTCAGGCAGTGCCGAAATCAGCGAGGCTTACCGGGATGTGCTGATGCGCGTGGGTGACGCGATTCCCAAAAACGGGGTGGAAGTGGTGGTGGCGGGCCATACCGATAGCGACCCTGTCTGCGGCGGCAGTTCGACTTCGTGCCGTCTGCGTTACAAATCCAACGACGCGCTCTCGGAGGCACGTGCCTTATCCGTAAAAAGCCTGCTTGATGGCCGCATCGGGCAGACGAGCCTGACGAGCGCCGAGGGGTATGGCGCGGACAAACCCGTGAGGCGCAGGGACGGCACCGAGGACAAGGCCATGAGCCGCCGTGTCGAAATTTACATCATGCAGGCCGCGCAAAATCCGTCGGCAACGTAATCCAAGAGGGGGTAGGCAGTGTCTTTTTCATTGATAAGGGGCATCGCCAGTTTATTGCGCAGCCGCATTTTCTGGGTCACGTTTGGCGTTGTCGCGCTTTGCTGGATGATTTGGTACTTGGGGCCGGCTATCCCGTTTGGCAAACCGGCCGTCTACCCGTTTGAGAGCGTTGCGTACCGGATTGCGCTCATTGCGCTGATTCTGCTGATTGCGCTAATCCGCCTCATGATTGTGCGCTGGCGCGCCGGCCGCATGAACGAGCGCATCGCTAACATGCTACGGTCATCTTTGGCCGCGTCTGCCTCCGAGGACAAAGAAAAGGCCGCGATTTTGAACGAGCGTTTCAACGAGGCGCTCAACATCCTGCGCAAAGCGCGTTTCGAGTCGGACCGCCCCTCGTTCTGGGGACGCATCGCACGCCGTGGGCGGTATGTATATGAACTGCCTTGGTACGTCATCATCGGCGCGCCGGGTGTTGGCAAGACGACGGCGCTGCTCAACTCCGGCCTATCCTTCCCGCTGTCCAGCCAAGTCGGTGCGTCGGCGATACGCGGCGCGGGGGGTACCCGCAATTGCGACTGGTGGTTTACAAACGAAGCCGTCTTTATTGATACCGCAGGCCGCTACACCACGCATGAATCCGACGCACAGTCAGACAGGGCGGAATGGCGCAGCTTTCTTTCACTGCTTAAAAAAAACCGCCCGCGCCAGCCGATTAACGGCATGTTGGTAATGCTCTCGGTGGCAGAACTATTAGGGCAGAGCCGGGAAGAACGACGCAAGCATGCGGCCACGCTACGGCAGCGGCTTGACGAGCTACGCAGTGACCTCGGGATGTCGTTCCCGGTTTACTTGCTCATCAACAAATGCGATTTGATGCTTGGGTTTGACGAATATTTTTCGGCGCTGGACCGTTCAGGCCGCGCACAGGTGTGGGGCGCAACCCTGCCGCTGTCGCCGACGGGCAAATACCAGTTTGACCTCAAACAGATTGCCGCCGAATTCAGCCTTCTCCAGACGCGCATCTCAAACGGCCTTGCTGACGTACTGCAAGCCGAATCGAGCTTGAGCCGCCGGGAACTGATTTACGCTTTCCCGCAACAGTTTGATGCGCTCACGCAGGTGCTTGGCGAAATGATGCCTGAATTGCTGGATACCTCGCGGTTTTCGGAATCCCCGTTTTTGCGCGGCATCTATTTCACCAGCGCCACGCAGGAAGGCACGCCTTTTGACCGTGTGATTCACGTGCTTGGGCAAGGGTTTGATGTGAAGCCGCCGCAGAAAGCGGCCGCCGTCGGGGAAGGCAAAGCCTATTTTTTGCAAGAGCTGCTTGCTAGGGTTGTTTTTGGGGAAGCGCATATCGCCAGCATGGACCGCCGGGCAGAGCGGCGTTCACATATCCTGCATGTCGCGGGATATGCCTTTAGCGTACTTGCGCTAGTCGGCGCGGTGCTGGCTTGGGGCAGAAGTTATAGCAACAATAAAGAATACCTTGCCGATGTCGGGCAAAAAGCCGACGCCCTTGGCAAAAAACTGCCCAAACTCCCAACCGTCATCGAGTCCGGCCGCAACCTCGGCAGCTTGTTGCCGATTCTTGACGAGACGGGTTCCCTGTTGGATGGCATCAAAGATGCCCAAGCCGGCCAGACATTCGGTGTGGATAATCCCCCGCTGTGGTGGCAATTTGGGCTGTACCAAGGCACCGACCTCAAGCCCAAAGTCTGGGGCGCACGGGGCGGGCTGTACAGAAGGCTGCTCAATGAGCGTTTAGCGCCGATGCTGGCCGTGGATATTGAAAATTCACTGAAAACCGACGGCAAAGACGACATGGAACATGCCTACGAAGCGCTGAAGGCTTACCTGATGCTGTTTGAAAAAGGGCGCATGAACGATGCCGAATTCATCCGGTTTGCCAAAGCCTTCTGGGGGCCGGGTTTCAGCCAAAATCAGATGAAATCGCTGGAGCGCCACATCAAGGCGCTCCGAACCGAAAACATCCTCCCGCCCGCCAAAGCCGTCGACCAAGGACTGATTGAATCCACCCGCGCACGGCTCAAGAAAAATGACGTGGCGGTGTTTGTCCACAGCCGGGTGAAAAGAAACCTGCGAGACAGGCTCCCTCTCCCCGACGTTAATTACGAGCCGGAATGGCCGCTCATCATCAACCACAACGCCACGGGCATTGCCATTGACCCGCTGTATACCCGCAAAGGCTATCTGGAATGGGAACAAGAGCGTGAAAACAGCCTAAAAGACATCGAAAAAAGCGAATCGCTGTGGGTACTGAACATCGACAAAAACACCCCCGGTTTGAAAGTGGATGTCAATAGGCTTAGCCGAGCCGTCGATGAAATGTATGCCAATGCCTATATCGCTATCTGGCAAAAGCATCTTAATAGCGTGGGCGTGGCGGCCCGGAAAAACTCGGCGGAAGCCTCGGAAATTATCCGGCGGTTATCTGGGGACGGCTCGCCGGATAGCTCCCCGCTATACCGTTTTTTGTTCAAAGTCGTTGAAGAAACAGAACTGGTGAGGGAAACGGATAAAAACGACGCGGAACCGGTTGCTGGCGGCAGCATTCGCCCCGTGAGGCTGGTTCCTGTACAGCCGCTCGACGACATCCCCGCGATGAGGGTGAACCGTTACTTTGCGGACTTACGCAAGTTCGTAAAGGGCAGCAATGGCACGGGCAACGACGCCCTGATTTTGGGCGAGCTAAAGCGGCTCAACAAAATTGCCGACCTGCTGCTTCAAGCATCCGAAGTCCCACGGGGCGGCGCAGCGCCCGCGCCGGGAGAAATTACCAGCCTAAAGGGATTTGCCAGCGCAATGGCGACGATGCCAAAAGGGTTTAGGGATGTAGCGCGGCCCATCGTCGAAGAAAGCCGTAGCACCATCGAGGCCATCACTAAAAAAAAAGAAACTGACGATTTACGGATTGCCGTGACACAGCCGTGCACCAAAGCCATTTCGGGGCGTTACCCGTTTAGCCCCGGCAGCGCGAGCGATGTGACCGAGGGCGCTTTTGCGGATATTTTTGGTCCCGGCGGAAAAATAGACCAGTTCTACCAGCAACAAGGCGTATCGGTGGAACATAACAGCAATTTCAGGGATGCTCGCGTCATTAAAGACGTGTTTTTCCGAAACGGCAGCAGCCCGACGATGGAATTCAGGATTACGCCGCTTGAGCTGGATGCCAATGCCCAGTCCGTCACCCTGCAACTGGGCGGGGAAACCATCCGGTATAGCCACGGGGCGCAAGTCACCACGGCCATCACTTGGCCCAGCCGTAACGACCGTGTCCGCGTGGCGATGACGCCGCCTACAGATAACGGCGTCAACGAAATAAACCTGCACGGTTTCTGGGCATTGCACCGGCTGTTTTCCAACGCGGCCCAAAGCGGCCCCGACCCCAATATTTTTAAGGTAACGGTCAATGTGGGCGGGCGCAGGGCCACGTTTGAGGTGCGTTCGACGGGCGTTAAAAACCCCTTTGGGATGCCTGAACTGCAACGGTTCAGATGCCCCCAAACCGTGCCGCGAGGCTGAGCCGGCATGGATGCGAGGTTTTTAGACTATTACAACCGCGAACTGGCGTATCTCCGGGAACTCGGCGCGGAATTTTCCGCCTCGTTCCCCAAAGTGGCCGGCCATCTCGGTATGCGGGAAGGGACGGTTGCCGACCCTTACGTTGAGCGCCTGCTAGAAGGTTTTGCGTTTTTGGCCGCCCGCATCCATCTCAAAATGGATGCCGAGTTTCCGCGTTTCTCACAGCGGCTGCTCGAGATTGTTTATCCGCACTACCTTGCGCCCACCCCGGCAATGGCCATTGCCAAAATTCCGCTTGACCCGGCGCATGACGCGCAAA
This sequence comes from Azoarcus sp., assembly GCA_031257305.1. Classification (GTDB taxonomy): domain Bacteria; phylum Pseudomonadota; class Gammaproteobacteria; order Burkholderiales; family Rhodocyclaceae; genus WRNU01. The sequence goes on along the minus strand of JAIRPB010000090.1, from coordinate 30,753 downwards.
AATCGTTTAGCGGATTCCTGCCGCGTGGCACCACGCTTGAAAGCGCCCCCGCGCCGGGTACGCCTACTAGCTGTACTTTTGTGACGGCGCACGACCTTGAAGCCTGGCCGCTTAGCATTGTGGAAGCGCGGGCGGGGATGCCGGTTAAAAGCGTTGCGGGGCTGCCCCGTTTCCACGACAAACCGCCGCAGGGCGAAATCCGCCTGCGGCTGAAATACCGGGCGCAAGTCACCCCCGGCCAGCCTCATCCAGACCGGCTCGTGTTTTTCATTTCCGCCAAAGAGGTGGTAGCTACCCACATTTTTGAGGCCATCGTAGGGCATTGCGTGGGCGTGTCGGTGACATCCCCCGATAGCGGTTCCGTGTCTGCCATGTTGCCGGCTTCTGCCTTGCGCGCGGAGGGGTTTGGCACGGACCAAGCGTTGTTGCCCACCGACCCCAGAGTGTTTCAGGGCTATCGGTTACTGCACGAATATTTTGCGTTCCCGCAGCGGTTTCTTTTTTTCTCTATCAATGGGTTAAAGCCCATTTTGACCCGTCTGGGCAAAGAGGTTTTCGACCTCACCGTTTTAATCGACCAAGAAGCCGGCTCGCTGGCCGAGTCGGTCCATAAAGGCTGTTTTGAACTCGATTGCGTACCGATTATCAATGTGTTCAAACAACAGGCCATCCGCCTCAACCTCACGCATGCGGGAACAGAACAGCATGTTGTCCCAGACCGTACCCGCCCAAGGGATTTTGAGGTCTACCGCATTGATACCGTCCAAGGGTTTGACCGTGGCAACAAACCCTTGAGCAAATTCGCGCCGTTCTACCATTACTCGGGCGGCGAGGTGGCGGGGGACGATGCCTGGTTTACGACCCGGCGCGAGTCGCGGCGGCTCTCGGAGACCTCCCGCCGTAGCGGGGCGCGGTCCAGCTATGCGGGTTCCGAGGTGTTTTTGTCGCTCATCGATTCAAAAGAAAACCCTTGGCCGGAAAAAATCGCCCAGCTTTCTATGTCGATGCTGCTGACGAACCGCGACCTGCCCCTGCTCATCCCCATCAACACGGAGCGTGACCTCACGGTGGGCGCTACTTCGTCTATGAACTGGGGGCGCATCATCAGCGGTCCCTCACGCCCGCGCCTCTCTATCGCAGAACGGGAAATGACTTGGCGGATTATCAGCCACCTATCGCTGAACTATCTGGCGATGCGCGATATGAGTCCCGAAAGCGGGGCAGAAGCGATGCGCGGTTTGCTGGGGTTATATGCGGCCTTTGCGGATTCCGCCGCCGCTAAACAGAGTTCCTCCATTGTGTCGGTAGAGTCCTCCTCCGTGACCCGGCGTCTGCCCGTTTCGGGGCCGTTGGTGTTCGGGCGGGGCGTACAAATTAAAGTGACCCTTGATGAAATACTTTTTGAGGGGGCCAGCCCGTACCTGTTTGGCTGTGTGCTGGAGCAGTTTTTATCCCGGCACGTTTCCATGAATTCTTTCTGCGAACTCTCGCTGCATGGCGCGGGGCATCGCCCCATCGCTGTTTGGCCGCCTCGCCTTGGGGGGCGTCCTGATGCTTGAGGGCCAAAACCCTGCCCATTCGGTGGATTTGCCTTTCGCGGAAGAGGCGCAGAGCGAACCGTGGCGCTTTGACTGGTTTGGCATCCTGCGCTGGCTCAACGCCCGTAATCCCTCGTTTCCCCGTTTCGGCACGGCCGCCCGGCCGGCTCTTGAGGTGGTGCGAATCAGCCAGCCGCCCTCGCTCGGTTTTGCCCCGGCCGCGCTGGCCCGCTACGGCCGTGGCAAAGATGGCGTTATCCATATCGAACAAACGGCTTTTGGCTTATTCGGCCCGAATGGCCCGATGCCCCTGCATTTCACCGAATTCGCACGGGAACGCGGAGTCCATGACGACGATGCAACCCTGCAATCGTTTCTCGATATTTTCCATCACCGTTTTGCGCTGCTGTTTTACCGCGCTTGGGCGGATACGCAGCCTGCGGCCAGCCTTGACCGGCCAGAAACCGACCATTTTTCCCGTTATGCCGGCAGCCTCATTGGCTACGGCGAGCCTTTTTTTGAGCGCCGCGACCTCATTCCCGCCCATGCAAAACGCTACATGGCAGGGCATTTAGTCAGGCTCACGCGCAACCCAGAAGGACTCACCGCCATTTTGCGCGGCTATTTCAACGTCCCGTTTCAAATCCAAGAATGGATGCCCCGCAAGCTCAAAATCAGAAAAGATGACTGCACCCGGCTTGGGGAAGAAGCGCCAGCCAGCCGGCTGGGCGGCGGCGCTATCTGCGGTACCACGGTTTTGGACCGCCAGCACGGGATACGCATCCATGCGGGGCCGCTGAAATGGGACGAATACCAGCTATTCCTGCCCATAGGCGCAGGTTTTCGCCCCGTCCGCGATTGGGTACGCAATTACGTGGGCATTGAATACACATGGGACTTCAGGCTCATTTTGCGCCACGACGAAATCCCGCCGCTCAAACTGGGGGCAAAGCCTTGCAGATTGGGCTGGACAACTTGGCTTGGGCACACCGCTCCCGGGCAAAATCGCGGGGACCTCGTCCTAGAAGGAGAGCGGCCAGACAGTCCGGCCCTTCTCTCTGCCGGGAAGGGGCATCCCGCACCACACGAATCCGTTTCTGTCACCACTTAAAAACATCGAGGTCAATATGCCTAGAATCAGCCGCGTGGCGCTGTTTGGAAAACTCAATCCCGTCCTGTACAAAGCCATTGAATCTGCCACGGTATTTGCCAAATTGCGCGGCAATCCCAAAGTTGAACTTAGCCACTGGCTCTACCAGTTGCTCCAGCTTGACGATAGCGACTTGCACCGCATTTTCCGGCATTACGAAATCGACGGCGGCAAGCTCGCGGCTAACCTGCTGGCCGTGCTCGAACGTTTGCCCAACGGGGCGTTAGCCATTGAAGATTTGTCCGGCGACATCGACCTTGCGGCAGAACGGGCTTGGGTGATGGCCTCGGTTTCTTTTGGTTCTGGTGCCGTGCGTAGCGGGCATCTGCTGGCCGCGCTGCTGTCTGATAAAACGTTGCGCGTTGTCACGCTGGCGCTTTCACAGCAATTTTCCAAAATTGATGTCGACGATTTTCTGGCGCAAGCCGCATCCATTATCGCGGGCAGCCCCGAAGAAGGCGCGGTAGGCGCGGGGCAGGCTTATGGCGAATCAACGCCCGGCGAATCTTCCGGCGCAATGGCTCCCGCCGCGATGGGCAAGCAGGAAGCCCTCCATAAATTCACTGTCGACATGACCGAACGCGCCGCCAAAGGCGAACTGGATACCGTCACCGGGCGTGACGATGAAATCCGCCAGATGGTCGACATCCTCATGCGCCGCCGCCAGAACAACCCCCTGCTAACAGGCGAAGCCGGCGTTGGCAAAACGGCGGTGGTTGAAGGTTTTGCGCAGCGCCTTGCCAGCGGCGACGTGCCGCCGGGACTGCGGGGCGTACAGCTTCGTTCGCTTGACGTGGGCTTACTGCAAGCGGGCGCAAGCATGAAAGGGGAATTTGAACAGCGTCTGCGCCAGCTCATTGAAGAAGTCCAGCATTCCCCCAAACCCATCATTCTTTTTATTGATGAAGTCCACACCTTGGTGGGAGCGGGCGGCGCGGCGGGGACGGGGGATGCGGCCAACCTGCTGAAACCGGCGCTGGCGCGGGGAACGCTACGGACTATCGGCGCAACTACTTGGGCTGAATACAAGAAATACATTGAGAAAGACCCGGCGCTCACCCGGCGTTTCCAAGTGGTGCAAATCCCGGAACCCGACGAAGAAAAAGCCGTTGCTATGTTGCGCGGCATCACCGGCGCACTGCAAAAACACCACGGCGTGCGGGTATTGGATAGCGCCCTGCGTGCGGCGGTGTCGCTCTCGCACCGCTATATTCCCGCCCGTCAGTTGCCGGATAAAGCCGTGAGCCTGATTGACACGGCCTCTGCCCGCGTAGCCGTGAGCCAGCACACCACCCCGGGCGAATTGGAGGACTGCCAGCGCCAGATTACGGTTCTCAAGAGCGAGCAGGAAATGCTGCGCCAAGAAAATTCTGCTGGCATTGCCGATACCCGTGGGCGCGGCGACGAAATCCACAAACAGCTTGAAGAATTAGAAGCGAAAGAAAAAGAACTGGCGCTGCGGTGGGAAAAAGAAAAGGGCCTCATCGCGCGCATCATCGAACTGCGCGAAAAACTAGCCGCGCCCGCCGTGCCGGAAGCCTCCGCAGAGTCGCCCGAACCCGGGTCGCCAGATACCGCCGCCAGCCCGGACGCACCGACAGAGGCTCCCGTCCCGCGTGAGACGCTTTTAGCCGAACTCAGCCAACAGGAACAGGCATTGGCGGACATCCGTGGCGAACGGGCGCTTGTGCTGGCAGCGGTTGACGACCAAGCCGTGGCGTCGGTTGTGGCCGACTGGACGGGCATACCGGTGGGCAAAATGCTGCGCAACGAAGCCCAAGCCGTGCTGGACCTCGTCGATAACCTTGAACGCCGAGTGATTGGGCAGCGGCACGGGCTGACAGCCATTGCCCGCCGCATCCAGACTTCCCGCGCCCATCTTGACGACCCCAATAAACCGATTGGGGTATTCATGCTGTGCGGGCCATCCGGCGTGGGCAAAACCGAAACCGCGCTGGCACTGGCGGAGTTCCTCTACGGCGGCGAGCAAAACCTCATCACCATCAACATGAGCGAATTCCAAGAAGCGCATACCGTCTCCACGCTAAAAGGCGCCCCGCCGGGATACGTGGGGTATGGCGAGGGCGGCGTCCTTACGGAGGCTGTGCGCCGCCGCCCGTACAGCGTGGTGCTGCTCGATGAAGTCGAAAAAGCGCATTCCGATGTGCACGAGCTATTTTTCCAAGTCTTTGACAAAGGGCGCATGGAAGATGGCGAAGGGCGGCAGATTGATTTCCGCAATACCGTTATCATCCTGACCTCGAACGTGGGCACGGATTTGGTGATGAATCTGTGCGCGGACCCGGATTTGCCCGTTGATGCCGAAACCGTTGCCACGGCCTTGCGCAAACCCTTGCTGGAAGTGTTCCCGCCCGCATTGCTCGGGCGGCTTATCATCGTCCCGTACATGCCGCTGGGCCGCGAGACGCTTGCCAACATCGTGCGCCTACAGCTTCGCCGTATCCAGAAGCGGATTGCCGCCTCGCACGGCGCGGCGTTTGACTATGATGACGCGGTGGTGGAATTGGTGATTAAACGCTGCAATGCGGCGGATGCGGGCGGGCGCATGATTGATGCGATACTTACCAACTCCGTGTTGCCAGCTATCAGCCGCCGCCATCTTGAGGGGCTGGTTGCGGGGCAGGGATTACGCCGGATTGTGCTAAAAGCCGAAAACGACGATTTTGCTTTTGAGTTTGAAATGCGCGACCTTGAAGCGGCTAGGCCAGCGGCGCAGGAAGCTAACTAGGGGAGTGCGCCAAAATGGGCATCGAACAGGACACCACACAAATTGTTCCCATGAACGCCCTGCGCGTCGGGACGCGGCTGGAAGAATTCGTTATCCGCGCCGTGATAGGGGAAGGGGGCTTTGGCATTGTCTATCTTGCTTACGATACGTCCCTTGAGCGCGAAGTGGCGATTAAGGAGTATCTGCCGGGAAGCCTCGCGACGCGGGGCGCCGGCTTGCAAGTGGAAGTCCGTCAGGCTGATAAGCGTGTGCTGTTCCAAAAGGGGATGCGGCGCTTTGTTAACGAAGCCCACATCCTCGCAAGGTTCAGGCATCCCGCCTTGGTTTCGGTGCTGCGTTTTTTTGAGGCCAACGGCACGGCCTACATGGTGATGCCCTACTACCGGGGCAAAACCCTGCGCGAAAAGGTACGCGGCGGGTTTAGGGCGAAGTCCACCGAAGAACTGTTCTCCATCCTTCTGCCGGTATTAGAAGGCTTATCGCAGATTCACTCGGTAGAGTGCTATCACCTCGACATCTCATCCGACAATATCCTGATTCTGGAGAACAACGCGCCAGTGCTGCTCGATTTTGGCGCGGCGCGGCACACGGAACTCTCCGGGGAAGACTCCACCACCATCATCCTCAAGCCCGGGTTTGCGCCCATCGAGCAATACGGCGGGATGGACGGCGAGTTGGAATTGGGGCCGTGGACGGACATTTACGCTATTTCTGCCGTAGCTTACCTGCTTGTGACCGGCACCATGCCGCCCATGTCGGTCAGCCGGATGATGAAAGACTCGCTCAAACCCGCTGTGGACTATGCGTCGCCCGAGTTGCCCATGTGGGTTTTGAGAGTCATTGACACTGGACTGTCGATTAGGCAGCAGGACCGGCAGCAATCCGTCAGAACTTACATCACGGCGCTGTTGGAAGCGGCGGAAGGAGCCGCCCCCCCTCCCGTTAGAGAAGAGCCTTCTTTGCAAACCGGCGGCGGGATACTTCCCATGCCGGATTTCCCGCCAGCGCAGTCCAATGGCGCTTGGAGCAACTATGAAAAACCAAAACGGAACAGCGCGCCCCTACGCTGGGGGGGGCTGTTCATAGCATTGTTATTGTTTGCCGTGCTTGTTTTAACCGTATTCTCCGGCAAGTAGCGACACATTCAGGCAGATGGAAAACAATGTTGTGTTTGTTGTAGGCGATTCGCACGGTGAGGAAAGGGAAGCGATGAAAGGCGGAATTTTTAAGGGCGGAGGTTTTCAGCGTACCCGTCTTGCGTTGGCGGGACTGTTTGCGCTGGCATGCCTGCCGCTGGCCGTGGGGTGTTCTTCGCTCTTCGATTCGCCCCGTGGGACGGAAAGCGGGCAGCAAGCCATTGCGGCAAATAAGGTCACTGAACTGGCCGCGTCCAATAACCCGGTAGAAGTCTTAGCCGCAACCGGCCGGTCGGAAGCGGAACAACGTGCTGCCGCTACGGCAGCGAAAGGGCAGAAGTCTGGCCAGCAAGCACTCGCCGATACCCTGCCGCCAAACCGCAAAAACAATGCCCCTACTGATAAAACAAACAAAATCGTGGTGAAGCCGGGAAGCCCAACGTTAGTTGTTGAGCATCGCGCTGACATCGTGATGCCCCAATTGGCGGTGCTTGGCCTAGACAATGCCACGTTGTTAGTGGATGGCCGCCCCGTCGAACTCGGCAATATCACGCCAAGAGGGCGGATTGCGCTCGTCGCGCCGGGCCGCCACAGCCTCTCTGTGAAATGCCCGCATGACCCGCCTTTTACGGTGGATGTCACGCTGGTAAAAGGCAATCTCGTTGACTTGCGGGGCCTGTGCTCGCCACCGAGTCCAAAGTCAAACTAAGCGGCAGGAACAAAAATGCTTGAAATCCGGGCACTCACCTATAACGGCCTTCCTCCCGTACTGCCAGTTGCCGGGGAAATTTACGGCAACGGCGAGATGATAGGCCGGGACCACGACAACATCATTTCCCTGTCTGACCCCTACCGGACGGTGTCGCGCAAGCACTTGCGTTTTACGCTCAATGCCGAGGGCGCGTTTGTGATGCGCAATGTGAGCGAAAAGAACCCCATCTGTGTCAATGACATGGAACTGCTCCCAGATACAGAATGTGTGCTGTATGACGACGATAAGATTGTTATCGGCATCTACGTGCTACACGTGAAATACGTTGGGCAAGCGTCCCCGGTCAGACCTTCAACGCCAGAACAAGCCACAGATAACAAAAATTTCAACGCCGGATTGCAAGCGGCAGAGGCCGCGCCATCGGAGGCTGGCTCTAAAAAGGATAAAGAGATGGAGATTCCAGATTCGCTCCTAGAAAAATCGACAGCCCCACAGCGGGATCCCCTTCAGATGCTCAATGCACAAGGCATTGACCCCGGTAGCCTTGATAACAAAGGCGATGAACTCATTGCCGGCCATCCCTCCCACACGGTAGGCGCTATTGACGCGCTACTAAACGACGCTCCGCCAATGGGCAGCGGCGGGCAGGATTTGACGCGGCCAGACAGCGGCAGCCTTGACCCGCTCAAGGCAATGTTTGGGGAGACTGGCGGCGGAGGCGCGTTTGGGGACATTTTGCAGCAGGGCAAAACCGCTCCCGTTACGCAAACCGCCGCGCCACGGATGGATTTAACCCACGGTTCTGACCTCAACGCGCTGTTCCAGCCTCCCCGCGCTACGGACGAGTTCACCGTCCGTCAGGAACGGTTGCCTGCCCAAAAACCGGAACAGGCTGAAAGCGCCGCGCCCAACATTCCCGGAATGGACGAAATCGACGCGCTACTCTCTGGTTTAGGCGATGACGGCCCAGCAACAGCCCAACCTGTGGCGGCTCCCCCGCCCGAAGCGCCTATTGTCCCTATTCCTCCAGAAACGGCTATTCCGCCTGAAATAGCCTCTGTCCCCGTGCGCCAGCCCCAGCCGGAAGATGATATTGACCGTCTGCTTTCCGGCTTAGAAAAAGAGGCTGGCCAAACCCAAACCGGCCCGCTTTCTTTTCTGCTCACCAATGCGCCCGTATCGCCGCCGCCCGTGGAGAATGCCCCGCCCCGCCCCGCTGTAGTGCCCACAAGCGTGGCCCCGCCGCCGGTTGCAAAACCGCCGATTCCCGAAAAACCCACGGCCACGGAAACACCCGTTGCGCCCCCCGCGACGGCTCCGGCGTCAGACGACGCGCTCTATCAAGCGTTCATCGAAGGCTTGGGTATCAGCCTGCCGAACCGGGCAGGGCTAGACAAAGCGTTCATGACCCTGCTGGGGCAGTTGATGCGCAACTTCACGCAGGGGGCGGTTGACCTCATCGCAGGGCGGACGGTGGTAAAACAAGCTGTCCGCGCTAACGTGACTGTGATTGCGCCGGAACGTAACAACCCGTTCAAATTCTCGCCTGACGGCAATACGGCGATTTTGAGCCTCCTCGGGCGAACCCCGCCGGGATTCATGGGACCGGTCGATGCGGTGCAAAACGCTTTTGTTGACCTGCGGGCGCACCAGATTGGCGTTATTTCGGGGATGCAGGCGGCGCTCAATCATGTGCTGGACCGCTTTGACCCAGCAGAACTCGGCGGCAATGCGCCCGCCAAAAATTTGGTTGAGGACGTATTGCCGGCCAAGCGCAAAGCGCGGCTGTGGGATGAATACGGGATGCACTTTAGGGCTATCCGTGAAAGAGCCAGCGACCATTTTCAAGAATTCTTTGGCGCGGCCTTCCTTGAAGCCTACGAAAAAGCCATTCTCACGGTGCAATCCGGTGAAAGGACAAGACGCTCATGATGCACTTATCGGTTGCGCACCGCAGCGAGCGCGGCGGCCGGCAGGCCAACGAAGACTCGGTAGGCTTTTGCGGCAACGAGACGCTAGGCTGTTTTGTGATGGCGGACGGCGCGGGCGGGCATCGGGGCGGGGCGCTGGCTTCGGAGACTGTCGTCAAAAAGGTGTTGTCATATTTTTCCACAACGCCCGTCGTCGACCCCGGCGCGGCGGGCGAACTGATTACGGTGGCCCGCGAGGCGCTTGCGGATGTGCGCCAGCAGCATCCAGAGCATCCCGAAATGAACACGACCATTGCTTCGCTGATTGTCGATACGGAACAGGGTTTAGCCTACTGGAGCTATCTGGGCGACAGCCGCATTTATCTTTTCCGAAGCGGGCGCGCCCGTTGCCTGACAACGGACCATAGCGTTCTTCAGTCCATGATAGACGCCGGTATTTTTTCCGGCTCGCTGCGCGGCAACTGCAAAAGAAACATGCTGTATGCGGCGGTAGGCTGCGAGAGCGTCCCCGACCACGCCATCCGCGAAGAGCCGCTTTCCCTGCAAACGGGCGATATTTTTCTGCTGTGTTCCGACGGGCTTTGGGAAAACATCAGCGAAGAAATCATGGAGACCACGCTGCGGGAGGCAGAGACTCCCGAACAATGGATTGACAGCATGATGGCGCAGCTGCCCGACCCCGCCGCGCCTGATTTAGATAACTATAGTGCGCTGGCCGTCTTTATCGAAGGCGACGATAAAGGCATGACCACCCGCACACAGTGGATACCCCCGCTGAATTCATAAAGGCAATCGGATGTTTAGATTTTTTTGGAAACCCGATTACATGGGCTGGTTTGGGAAATTGCCCGCTGTGGGTGATTTTGCCGGCAAAGGGCTTCCGCATCCGCTCAACGAAACCCTCCACGGCTGGATGTCCAACGGCATGGCGGCGTTTGTGCGCGAGTTTCCCGAAAACTGGCAGGCGGCCTACCATATCGCGCCTCTCTGGCATTTTCTGATTGGCGCGGGGCTTTGGGACAAACCTGCCCTGATTGGCTGCTTTGCGCCGAGCATCGACAAAGTCGGGCGGCATTCGCCCCTCATCGCCTTGCGCTCATTCAACAAACGCCAAATCCAAGCCGTGCTGCCGCCGCAAAGCCGCTGGCAGTACCGTGTCGACATCACGCTACGGCGCACCATCGCTGAACGCATTTCGGTGCAGGAACTCAGCGATTGTCTTTTACAGCTCACCGAGGCAGAACGCGGGGGCAATTCCACCGCCAACATCCTAAGCGACCTCGGTATTGGCGGGAGCGGGGAAGCGCCGACCGTGCTCCAAGACCATTTCACTTGGGCAGAATTGCCTGCCTTATTCACAGAACGCAAAAGGCATAGTTTTTGGTGGGCGGAAGCGGCTGATTTCTCTGAACATCCGGCTAAACGGATTATTCACGAGGGCCTCCCCGACGAAAGCCTGTTCTGCAAGCTCATGAGCGGCGGTTTGCAATGAGCCAGCCTATCCGAATTACTCCCACGGGCGATATTTTTCTGCCCACCCTTTTAGATAGGCTCTCGCAGGCCGGCAACGCCATGAGCCGCAGCGCCTACCGCAAAACAATCCTAAGGGACCTTAACTGGCTCCTCAATTGCGCGAACCTGGCCGGGCAGCTTCATTTGCAGGATTTTCCGCATGTCATGCGTTCCGTGGTTAATTTCGGCATCCCGCCCCTCGCTGGCGGGCGCTTCTCCGAGTCGGACCTCAACGCCGTGGCGGAAGGCATCCAGTCTGCCCTGCTTAATTTCGAGCCGCGCATCTTGCCGGAGTCTCTGAAAGTTTCCGTCATTTACGATGAGAATGTCGATGCCTACCGCTACAACCACGCCCGCTTCCGTATTGAAGCCAGCTACTGGTTTGAGCCGTACCCCATCGATTTTGTCCTGCGCGCGCATTGGGACATGGAAACGGGCGGGGTTGATATTCGGGAAGAGTGAGAGGCTTAAGCTGCCGCCCCACGCCCCGCCGTCACCCAAAATCCGCGCCATCCCGGATAAGGGCATGGGGTACGCCGTGCCCTAACAAAACTTCACCGCATCCCGGAGAGTTCCCGGTTCAGCGTCTCCACATTGCGTTCCCGCCGCTCAACGGCGTCTTTGAACGGTTGCAGGCGGTCAAGCACCCTTTGGTAATTCTTTTCGTCGCCGTTTCGGATGCTTTCTTGTTCGGAGAGTTTTTTACGTGCCTCTGCCAAGGCCGCCAATTCGTTATTTAATTCGTTTTCCAGCACGGTACGGCGGGCTTTATCGCGTTCCCTTTGTGTCTCGCTGCTTATTTTGGGGAATGAGGCGGGCGAGACGTTTGAATGCACGGTGGATACCGCGCCGCTAGTAACCTGTTTGCAGTTTTTGGATGAGACGCGCTCGCTGCTGTAAGCAGTTTTACCGTTCGCATCAACGCATTTGTAAATCTGCGCTTGGGCCGCGGACGGCATCAATCCCAGAAGCAGGGAACAAAGGGACAAGGAAATAATGGCGCGGAGCGTATTGTTCATATAGGGCTTCCTCAATGTCCGTATTTAGCGCAGGCCGGATATTTGCTGGGTCAACGCTTCAACTTTGCGCTCGCGCCGTTCGACTTCATCTTTGTATGGTTGCAGACGGTCGAGCACTTTTTGATAGTTCCGGCCACGGCACCATAGCGAGCCGTCCTCTCTTTTCTCGCACTTTCCGTTGACGTTGGCCTTGAACTGTTCTTCGCTCACCTGACGCCAAGAAAAGTCGCTGCCCTGCCCGGTTTCTTCCTCTTGGGCCAGTTTTTTACGCGCATTTTCCAACGCGGCCCGTTCTTTATCTAGTTCGCCTTCCAGTGCTTGCTTGCGTGCTTTGTCCATATCCACCAACGGCGCATAGCTGGCCGCCGGAGACGCGGCGGGCGGCGGGCTAACCCGCATAGAGACAGTGGTCACGGCTTGCTCATTGGATAATTGCGTGCATCCTTTCGCCGAGGAACGCTCATTGCTGTATGTGACTTTCCCGCTGCCATCGACGCACTTAAACACCTGTGCTGTGGCAGGCGCCGACGCAAGGCTAGAAGCTAGGAAAAACAAGAAAATAACGGCTCTCGGAAATTTCATGGTCTCACCCCTCGTCTCTGCCCAAAAAATTGCCTTTGTGCCGTGAAGCTACACCATATAGACGGGAATAAACGCCAACCCTTTCCGCAATCAGACAAAAAAAGGACGGGCAAACGCCCGTCCTTGAGTGGTTTGGCCCGCAAAAATCAGGTGCTGTAATACATGTCGAACTCAACCGGGTGCGTAGTCATGCGGAAACGGGTGACATCTTCCATCTTCAGTTCGATGTAAGCATCGATGAAGTCGTTAGAGAACACGCCGCCGCGAGTGAGGAACTCACGGTCTTTATCGAGGTAGTCAAGCGCCTGGTCGAGGCTGGAACACACGGTCGGAATCTTGGCATCCTCTTCCGGCGGCAGGTCGTAGAGGTTTTTGTCTGCCGGGTCGCCCGGATGGATTTTATTTTGGATGCCGTCAAGGCCGGCCATCGCCATCGCCGTAAACGCCAGATACGGGTTAGCCGTGGGGTCAGGGAAGCGGACTTCAATCCGGCGGCCTTTCGGGCTGGCAACATAGGGAATGCGGATGGAAGCAGAGCGGTTGCGGGCGGAATACGCCAGTTTCACCGGGGCTTCAAAACCGGGCACGAGACGCTTGTAAGAGTTGGTGCCCGGATTGGTGATGGCATTGAGCGCGCGCGCATGCTTGATGATGCCGCCAATGTAGTAAAGCGCCAGTTCCGAAAGCCCCGCGTAGCCGTTGCCCGCAAAGAGGTTTTGGCCGTCTTTCCAGATAGATTGGTGCACGTGCATGCCGGAACCGTTGTCGCCTACGATGGGCTTGGGCATGAACGTGGCGGTCTTGCCATACTGCTGCGCAACGCTGTGCACCACATATTTAAGCATCTGCGTCCAGTCGGCGCGGCGGGTGAGCGTGGTGAAACGGGTCCCAATTTCGCACTGGCCGGCAGTGGCGACTTCGTGGTGGTGTACTTCTACCGGCACACCGATGGATTCAAGCGCCAGCACCATCGAGGCGCGGATATCGTTGAGGCTATCGACGGGAGGCACGGGAAAATAACCGCCTTTCACACGCGGGCGGTGGCCTAAGTTGCCGCCATCAAATTTTTCAGCCGTTGACCAAGCCGCTTCCTCGGAAAAAATTTTGACGGAAGAACCGGACATATCAACCGACCATTCCACCGCATCAAAAATGAAGAATTCAGGTTCCGGCCCAAAAAAGGCGCTATCGCCAATGCCCGTGCTCTTCAAATAGGCTTCAGCCCGCTTGGCGATGGAGCGCGGGTCGCGGTCATACCCTTTGCCATCGGACGGCTCAACAACATCGCAGGTCAGCACCAAAGTGGACTCTTCAAAGAAAGGGTCGATGTAGGCAGATTCAGCGTCCGGCAGCAAAATCATGTCGGAGGCTTGGATGCCTTTCCAGCCAGCAATCGACGAGCCGTCGAACATGTGGCCGTGCTCAAATACTTCTTCCTCGAAAACGGAAACCGGTACACCGACATGCTGCTCCTTGCCTCGTGTATCGGTAAAACGGTAGTCAACGAAGCGAACCTCGTTTTCTTGGATTAACTTCATGACATCTTGGGCGTTCATATTCACTCCTAGAAAAATCAAGCAAAAGCGGACTTCACGATGTTCCGCCCGAGCCGATAGGACTTTTTGGAAATACCCGGCCGGACGTTCAGTCCGCGAAACACAGCAGTATCCGTGCCAAGGACAATGCAGCCAAACGCGCATTGTGTCACAAGGGACTGGGAAAATCCGAATGAATCATATGCGCTAATTTGGTGCATAACGCCTTATAGCGCACTGCTTCTGTGCAAATAGACGTAACACGCTCACCCTGCCCATTGGCAAGAAGAACGGTGGCCATCCGCCCACGCAATTGACGGATTTCTGCCCACAGAAACGCCCGTACCCTTGCGTGGACGGAAAAAATCTCTATAATCCCCGCTTTCGCCCGGGAACAAGCGTTCCCTCCTACCGCAAGGCGCGGGGGTTTCCGGGTGAGCTTAACGTGTGGAGTGGTAGTTCAGTTGGTTAGAATACCGGCCTGTCACGCCGGGGGTCGCGGGTTCGAGTCCCGTCCACTCCGCCAGAAATACTTTGTAATCTGTTGATTTTCAAATAAAAAACCGCCGAAAGGCGGTTTTTTATTTGAGCGGCTCGGCAATCATGCTAGTCGCTTTGGCGTACTGTTAGGGCGGAAAAAACGCCTAAGGCCATCATGAGGGGAGTACATTATCTGGAAAACGCTGTCTGCCCCCTCTACAGAAACCCGCATCCTGAAATCTTCCCGCCAACCCACGACCGTTGGGCAAACACCCATCCCGTCATTGCGAAGCGCGAAGCGCCGTGGCAATCCAGGCTTTCGGGCAGGAATACCGTTCTGGATTGCTTCGCTTCGCTCGCAATGACGGATACTCTGCGATGCCTTGACGGCGGAGACGGTATCTACTTGGCGTAAGACTAAAACATAGGCGCTATTATGAAATCCCTAGGCCATTTTTCAGATAACACCGAGCGTATTCGTCATTTTTTAGGCAAAACAGGCAAAATCTTTCCGATAGCCGTCTTTCTCGTCACGCTCATCGGCTTCTGGGCATTCTTTAACCCGCAAACTGTAGATAAAACACGCCCTATGCAAAATTTTTCATCAATCACCCAATCAGCTTATGGACAATCCCTGCCGGGGTTGGATGGTGTCCCTATAAACCTTGCGCAGTTTCAAGGCAAAACGGTTTACATTAAATTCTGGGCAACATGGTGTCCTTCCTGTTTGGGGGGACTTGAGGATTTTGCGGCGCTGGCTAAACAGGCGTCGTCTTTGCAAAATGTGGCGGTAATCTCTATTGTTACCCCCGGATTAAACGGGGAAATTCCCAAGGATGATTTCATTCAGTGGGCGAAAACCCAAAAACTTACTTTTCCGGTTTATTTTGACGAATCAGGCGCTATCATTGAGCAATTCGATGTTCGGACTTATCCCACGGCGGTGTATTTAGCCGGAGACGGCACAGTGTTAAAAAAGACAAGAGGCGAAGAATCGAACGCGCAGATTCTTAAAAACTTAACTGCTGGCAAAATTTTACCGACAAACGAAATGCCCAACCAAACCTTGGATATAAAAAAAACAATGGCTCACACAACCCACTTCCATGAAATTTATTTTGCCGGCGGCTGTTTTTGGGGCGTCGAGGAATACTTCTCACGTATTCCCGGCGTACAGGATGTCACCGTTGGATACGCAAACGGCACAAAAGAAAACCCCACATACGAGGAAGTCTGTTCTGGAAAAACCGGCCACGCTGAAACCGTACATGTGCGCTATGACCCCAAAACGATTAGCCTCACAACCCTTGCGGAACAATTTTTCAAAATCATTAACCCCATTAGCGTCAATCGGCAGGGCAACGATATAGGTAGCCAGTATCGCACGGGTATGTATTACACAAATGATGCCGACAAAAAAATTCTTGCTTCTGTCATGGCGGAGGTACAGAAAAAATACAACAAACCGCTGGCGGTAGAATTACAGCCCATTAAAAATTATTTTCTTGCCGAAGAATATCACCAAGATTATTTGAAAAAGAACCCCGGCGGATATTGCCATATTAGTTTTGATAGCCTAAAAGATATTCAGCCCCCAAAAACGGGGCTTATAAATCCCAATCTTTATTCAAAACCTTCTGATGAAGAATTGAAAAAAATCCTGACGCCCGAAGAATACAATGTTACCCAAAACGCAGGAACAGAACGCGCTTTTTCAGGTAAATTTTGGAATCATAAAAGCCCGGGCATTTATGTAGATATAGTCACTGGCGAACCGTTATTTTCTTCCGCTGATAAATTTGATTCGGGCTGTGGCTGGCCAAGTTTCACAAAACCTATTGACCCAGCAGTGATTACTGAACACGTCGATAACAGTTATGGTATGAAGCGAACCGAAGTAAGAAGCCGCGTTGGCAATTCCCATCTCGGGCATGTATTTGATGACGGTCCTAAAGAAAAAGGCGGGTTACGTTATTGCATCAACAGTGTTTCAATCCGTTTCGTTCCTTATGAAGAAATGGACAAACAAAACTATGGCGAATTAAAACCTCTTGTTAAATAACTGCCCACTCTCCAAAACGCCCGTTTCCACAAAAAGAAACGGGCGTTTTTTCTTTACTTCGCCTTGCCCCCCGCCGCTTTAGCCGCCGGAGCCGCTGAGGTGGCGGAACCTACGGTGACTTGCGGCTTTAGGTGGACGAGGGATTTTTCACCGATTCCCGGCACTTTGACCAAATCTTCAACTTTGGCAAATGGGCCGTTGGCTTTGCGGTATTCGATGATGGCATTGGCCTTGGCGGCCCCGATGCCGTTAATTTGCTGTAGAGCGGCTGAATCCGCAGTGTTGATATTGACGGGTTCTAGCGCCATCGCGCCCAAGGGGCTGAGCGCGAAAAACAAAACGAGAGAACGGAGGAACCGTTGCATGACAATACTCCTTTGGGTTAACTGGAAAAGTTAATATAGGTATTACTTGTGCGTATGTCAACATGTTTTTGTGTTTATTTTATGTTATTGTATTTTATGCGTTTTATTGTCACTTTACAGTCTAATGAGGGTATAGGTGAGCCAATCCGCACAGTGTTAGTCACTGTTTCAGCAAAAACAGGCGGGCAATTGAATTATTTTGACGCCATCCGCTTGCGCAAGGCGGTATGATGCGCGGAATCATGCGTAAATGGTTTTCATCGCTTCTCGTGCTGCTTTTTTGCCTTATCCCCAACGCTTTTGCGGCGGGCTTGCCCGATTTGGGGGACGTGGGCGTTGATGACCTTTCGCCTGCCAAAGAACGTCAGATGGGCGAAGAAATTATGCGCGAGGTGCGCCAAGACCCGTCCGTAATCGACGACCCGGTGGTGGCGGAATACATCAGCCGGCTCGGGCGGCGTCTGGTGGCGGCAAGTGCCGAGCCGGGACGCGCTTTTGAATTTTTTGTGGTGAAAGATGCCATGCTTAACGCATTCGCATTTCCGGGCGGTTATATCGGCGTCCATACTGGCCTGATTCTCGCGGCACAGTCGGAGTCGGAATTAGCCGGGGTGCTTGGGCATGAAATCGGGCATGTTACCCAGCGGCATATCGCGCAACTCATTGGCAAGCAGAAACAGCTCACATGGATGACGTTAGCATCCATTTTGGCGGGACTCGCGGCTAAGAATCCGCAAGTGAGTGAAGCGGTTATCGTATCTGGCGTCGCCGGCGCTACCCAAGCGCAGTTGGGTTATTCACGCGATTTTGAACGCGAGGCAGACCGTATCGGCCTGCAAACGCTTGAATCAGCAGGGTTTGACGCACGCGGGATGGCGGCGTTCTTTGAGCGGCTACAGCGCAACTCACGCCTATACGAAAATAGCGCGCCGGCTTATATGCGCACCCACCCGCTCACCACGGAACGTATTGCCGATATGGAAAACCGGGTGATGAGCATGCGTTACCGCCAAGTCCCTGATTCGCCGGATTTCGGCTATGTGCGCGCCCGTCTGCGCGTCCAGTCAATGCCTGCGGTTGAAGCGGTACGTTTGTTTGCAGGACAAATCGAGGGCAGCCCAAACAACGCGGCGCTACGTTATGGCTTGGCTTACGCGCAACTCAAGCAGGGGCGCTTAGAAGAAGCGGCGCACACGGCTGACGCGATGCGCCGATGGGCCGCGTTTTCGCCGCTTGTTGCGGGACTATCCGCTGAAATTGCGATGGCCCGCCACGATACGGACTCTGCGATTAAAACCCTGACGGCCGCGTACCGTGATTTTCCAGACCGCATGAGTTTAGTCTATGCGCTGGCTGACGCGCAGATTGCGGGCGGACAAGCCGCCGAGGCGGAAAAAACCGTGCGGCGGGCGTTATCGGGACATGGAAACGATGCCCGGCTGTGGGGGCTGCTCGCGCATGCCAACGCAAATTTGGGCCACCGCTCGGCACAATACCGTGCACAATCAGAAGTCTATGTGTTGCAGGGCGCTTGGCGGGCCGCGCTCGAACAGCTAGAACTGGCGCGCCGCGCCGGGGATGGCGACTTTTACGAGATGTCCGCCATTGACGCGCGCTTGCGCGAAATCCGCAAACGTTCCGTTGAGGAAAAATGGCGTGACCCGCCAAGAAAACTGCGTTGATAAGGTGAAACAAGATGGAATTTGACAAAGATGTTGATGCGCGGGGCTTGAGTTGCCCGTTGCCAGTTTTGAGACTCAAGCGGGCGCTGGCTGATTTGCCCAACGGGCGGGTTGTGCGGGTGCTCACGTCAGACCCTGCGTCAGTCAAGGATTTCGAGGCGTTTGTCCGCCAAACCGGGCACGAGATGCTAAGCCAAAAAGAAATGCCGGACAGCACTTACGAGTTTTTTGTCCGTCATAAATAGGGCAACCGCTTTTAAGGTTGGGGCGCTTCCTTCACCGGCAAGGTTTCTGCCGGGGCGTTCGCCCGCCCCGCCCCATCGGCCCCGGCAATAGCCCACGCCACGAGGTCAGCACAAAGCTGGTCGGCGGCCCGCCCAAAAGCCGCCACCACGGTGGGGACCGCACCGTCGGCGGCGGCTTCCCGCACTTCAAAAGCGCGGCTGGCCACAATACGGCGGCTGGCCGTATCAATTACGCGGGCATCGAGCTTGATTAACACCTCCGGCGGTTTGCCTTCCTGCCGATATTCGCTGTGAAATGCGGCGAGTTCGCTCGCCAGTTCAAAATCCGCGTAAGTCCGCATTTCTTCGGTCGACAGCGCATTGATGCGCCCGTCGGCCCTAAATGCGTCAAAAAAACGGTTACGTAGCAACAGCGCGGCTGGCTCGTGCCAATTCGCGCCCTGATAGACGCTCACCCGGTTGGGTTCGGGGATAACGAGGATGCGCTGCCCGAGCAGTTGCCCGCTGGAATCCGGGCGGGCAATGCGCAGCGACCATGTCCGCAATGCTGTGTCAGCGGGACGTGCGGCATCGCGTGAAACAGGCAAGAGGTAGACGTCGACGGGTTCAGGTTTGGGCAAAATCGTACAGCCCGCGCAAGGCAATAGGCATAAAACGCAGAGCTTGCGAAGGAAACAGCAAAAGCGCCTGAACATCATGGTTTGAACTCCCGGGTAGGTTCAAGGCCCAGCAGATAATCAGCAGGACGCTCTTCAAGCCGGCGGGCAATCGTGCGCAAAGACGCTAGGGTTGAGCGCAGTTCTGTGACGGCAGAACCCAAATCCGCCAAAGCCTTCAGCCCCGTATCCAACGGGACTCGGTTATCCGCCAACAGCTTATCGAGGCTTTGCATCGCGTGTTCCAGCGACACCATCGAACGCTGGGCGCTATCGAACACGCCCTGCCCCGGCCCATCCAGCAAGCGGCGGGCATCCTGTATCAGTTGGGATGTCTCGCCCAGCACCACGTTGGCCTGTTTGCTGGCGCGGGACAATTGCTCAAGCGTCTGGCGCATATCTTCCTGCCCGGCAGATAACGCACTCGTGGCGCGTTCCAGATTTTCGAGCGTGCGGGCAACGTTAGCGAGGTTGTTTTCCGAAAAGAGCGCCTGAACATGAATCAGCGTGCGGTTGACGTTGGTCATCGCGTCCTCGCCGCTATCCAGCAGTTTGCTAAGCGAGGAAAGTTCCGTGGGAATGACCAGAATTTCGCCGGGGCGCGGGGCCAAAGGTTCGCCGGTGCCTTCAGTCAGGGTAATCGTCGATAACCCGGTAATGCCAGCGGTATGAAGCCGCGCACGGGTATCGGTAAAAATGGGCGCCACCGGCTCCACCCGTATCCGGGCGCGCACACGGCGCATGTTGGTAGGGTCAAGCCTCAAATCCTGCACGGTACCAATTTTGATGCCTTTGTACTCTACCGTGCTACCGTTCGAGAGTCCCGATACCGCCTCATCAAACAATACGTCATACGTTTTGAAATCGCCTTCATCGCCGCTGCCATTGAGCCACAACGTAAAGACAAGCGCGGCCAGCACCGTACCCACGGTAAAAAGGCCAATCAGAAGATGGTGCGCACGGGTTTCCATGTTGCCTCTCTCATGATTCACAATTACGCGCAGTTTGCGCGGCGCGGCCGCGTGGGCCGTGGAAATACTCTTTTATCCATTCATTCTCGGTTGCCGCGACGGCTTCCAGACAATCATTGACCAGAACCCGCCGATTAGCCAGCACCGCAACCCGGTCCACAATGGCATAGAGCGTATCTAAGTCATGCGTCACCAGAAAAACCGTTAACCCTAACGCGCCGCGCAGGGTCAAAATCAATTGGTCGAATGCCGCCGCACCAATGGGGTCCAGCCCCGCCGTTGGCTCATCCAGAAAAAGAATATCTGGGTCAAGCGCAAGCGCCCGCGCCAATGCCGCCCGTTTTACCATGCCGCCGGAAAGCTCACTGGGCAATTTGCCGCCCGCGTCAGCAGGCAACCCGGCAAGCAAAATCTTAAGCGCGGCCAGACGCTGGGCTTCGTCTGATGATAATCGGGTATGCTCAATCAGGGGCAGCGCCACATTTTCCAATACTGTCATCGAAGAAAACAACGCGCCCTGCTGAAACAGTACCCCAATGCGCCTCAACAAACTGGCACTGCCCGCCGCCTGTGAAGCGTATATATCCTGCCCAAACAAGCGTACCGACCCCGCGCTAGGGCGGTTAAGGCCAATCAGCGTGCGCAGCAGAACCGATTTGCCCGTCCCCGAACCGCCGACGACGGCCAGCACTTCCCCGCGCAAGACATCCAGATTCAGCCCTTCATGAACAGTCTGTTTTCCAAAGCGGTTGCAAATGCCCCGCGCTTGGATAACGGGTTCCGCATGGGAGCCTACCCGATGGGCATTGGCTTTCGCGGCGCTCACCAACCCATCTCCATAAAGAACATCGCCGCAACGGCATCCACCACAATCACCGTAAAAATCGACTTCACCACGGCAGAGGTCGTGTGTTCGCCTACAGACTGCGCGCTGCCGCTTGCCCGGAAACCTTCCAAACTGCCAATCACGGCAATCAGAAAAGCAAAAATGGGGGCTTTGGCCATACCAATATAAAAATGGCTCGGCCCGATATTATCGGTGAATACCGAAACGAACATCCCAAACGAAATGTCCAGACGCAAAACGCAAACCGTCATGCCCCCCGCGATGCCGCAAATAATGGCAATGAACGTCAGAATCGGCAACGCCAGCATCATCGCCAGCACACGGGGCAGCACCAATAGCTCTACCGGGTTAAGCCCAAGCACCCGGATAGCATCCACTTCCCCATTGGCGCGCATCGAGCCAATCTGTGCCGCAAAGGCGCTAGAAGTGCGGCCGGCCGCCAAGATAGCCGCCAGCAAAACGCCAAACTCGCGCAAAAACGCATACCCAATCAAACTCACCGTATAAATAGTGGCCCCAAATTGCGCCAGCACGGTCGCGCCGAGAAAAGCCACCACCGCGCCCACCAAAAAAGTGAGCAGCGCCACGATAGGCACGGCGTCAAAACCAATATGTTCAAGATGCGCTACCGTCGCCACCACGCGCCAGCGGCGGGGCTTGCAGACAGTGCGTGCCAACTGCTCAAGCGTGACGCCGATAAAACCGAGCAACCCCACAACATGATGCCGGAATGCGGCCATCGCCTTCCCGATACGCACCAGCACATCGCCGAAGCGGTAACGTTTTTCCGGGGCCGGGCCGGGCAAAGCAAGCGCCGAGGCCACCGCTTCCAGCAGCGCGCGCTGGGCCGGCTGGAGGGTTTCGCCCGCCAGCGCGTTTTTCAGCCCGCTTATCCCAACAAGCTCGCACAACAGCCGCGCGCCCGCCGTATCCAACACCGTGAGCGCGGAAAAGTCGATAGCCGTCCCCGGCCTAACCCGCCCGCGAAGACTCGCCACCTGTGCGGCCAGCATCTGATACCGGGCCAAAGTCCAAGCGCCACAAACCCGCAGACTCGGCGGGTTTTCTGTATCGCGCAATTCAAGACAAATATCAGCAGAAGCAGTCATGGGGGCGAGAATACACGACTATGTGGATTTCTGCGGAGGATGTCTTTTTGGGTTTTTATAGCGGATTAAAGGATAAAAACACTCAATAAAACAAATTTCACTCGTTTTTTTGCAGAAAATTTGCAAAAATAGCGGCAAAACATTCGTTTTGAGGTCATCATGCTCATCGAGTTCAGCGTTACCAACTTCCGTTCCTTTGCCGGAAAGCAAACGCTTAGTTTGGTCGCCAGCAAAGACACCACGCTTCAGGATTACAACACATTCGAGCCGTGCAAGGGATTGAAGGGGGCACGGGTACTGCGGTCGGCAGTGCTCTATGGGGCCAATGCGAGTGGGAAGAGCAATTTGCTCAAAGCGATGAATACGTTGAGCTATTGGGTACGACATTCGCTATGGCCCAGAAAAATGTTCTTTCCTACTATGGCGCCATTCAAACTCGGGGATAGTGACGAGGCGCCGTGCGAATTTGAGATTGTCGTTTTCATAGATAACGTGCGCTATCACTATGGTTTGTCGGCAAAGCAAGACTGCATATACCGGGAATGGTTGGTTTGTTATCCCGATAGCCGTCCGCAGCGATGGTTTGAGCGCGAATACAGGCCAGATACAGACAGTTATGACTGGTGGTTTGGCCCAAAATTTGCTGGAGGGCGGAGCCAGCATCAAGTCTGGCGGGATTCGACACGCAAAGATGCTCTATTTCTAACTACATCTGTGAGCCTGAATTGCGAACAATTACGCAAGTTTTATAATTGGCTTTCTTATCTACGTGTACTTGGGTTAAGCGGTACAGGTAGCACCCATGATATGACCTCAGAGGGAATGTTCCAGACTGATAAAGAAGAATATGCAGTATTAACAGATTTCGTGCGTAAAGCCGATCTCGGCATAGACCGGCTGGAGTTGAAGAAATATGAATCAGAAGAAGGACTGCGGGAAGAGACCATCCTCGCTTGGCATAAGACTGACAATGGCGAAAAGGCATTCGATTTTTCTGACGAGGAATCCGACGGCACACGCCAATTGTTTAGGCTAGCGGGACCTTGGAGGTATAGCCTCAAATATGGCCTCCCACTTTTCATCGACGAACTAGACCGTAGCCTGCATCCCATGCTCACGCGCTTTCTTATTGAATTCTTCAACAGTCCACAGAACACAAAAAACGCGCAACTCATTTTCACTACGCATAACACATCCTTACTAGCTCCCGATTTGTTTCGGCGTGACCAAATCTGGTTTGCGGAAAAGGATAAAAAACGGGCCACGCAACTTTATTCCTTGCTTGATTACTCACCGCGCAAGGATGAAGCATGGGAGCGTGGTTATCTAACAGGCCGTTACGGAGCCATTCCCGTGATTGGGCAGTGGAAGTGGTAACGGTATGGCAAAAAAGCGCAAACCAATTTCTCCGTTACGCTCGCCAGATTCGTTCCGCCGCACACCGGGACAAAAGCCGCCGCGCTCAACTACGTTGATTGTCTGCGAGGGAGAAACTGAAAAATGTTATTTCAAAAAACTGTGTGGCCGCGACTTTTTTCATTTGAATTTCCACGTTATCACTGCCAATACTGGCTCGAAATCAGCTCCGTCCAACGTTGTAGGCTGCGCTAAAAAGGAAGCAGAGAAGGGCGGCTACGACCACATTTTTTGTGTGTTTGACCGCGACAGGCACACTAGTTATCAGCAGGCGCTTAACGAAATTTCTAAATTGGCAAAACGCGGTTTGCCGATTAAGCCTATGGTTTCCATTCCCTGCTTTGAGCTTTGGGTATTGCTACATTTCGAGAAAACGGATACGCCTTTTAGTTGTTGCGCCGAAATAGTGCAAAGGATTAGTGAGTGCCATATAAAGAATTATAAAAAAGCCAATGACGATATTGTCGACGAACTCTTTCCGCGTCTTGATACCGCCATAGAAAATGGAGAATGGTTAGAGAAACAGGCACGTGAGGACTCTTCTACCTCGGTACATCGGCTGTTATTGCACATGAAAGCAGAAAGCGAGAATCACAGTAAATAAAAAGCGGGAGCACGCTCCCGCTTTCCAAAACCAGACTTTTCTAACCGCTCAACGCCCGGAACGCATCGCGTCGAAAAACTCGGCGTTGTTTTTGGTGGCGCGGACTTTGTCGAGCAAGAATTCCATTGCGTCGACTTCATCCATCCCGTAGAGGAGTTTGCGCAGGATCCACACTTTTTGCAGGATGTCTTGCTCCATGAGCAATTCTTCGCGGCGGGTGCCAGAACGGTTGACGTTGATGGCCGGGTAGACGCGCTTTTCGGTCATGCGGCGGTCAAGGTGGAGTTCTAGGTTGCCCGTGCCTTTGAATTCTTCATAAATCACGTCATCCATGCGGCTGCCGGTTTCAATCAGCGTGGTGGCGAGGATGGTGAGCGAGCCGCCTTCTTCGATGTTTCGCGCCGCGCCAAAGAAACGCTTGGGCTTTTGTAGCGCATTGGCATCGACGCCGCCCGTCAGCACTTTGCCGGAAGCGGGCTGTACGGTGTTATAGGCCCGTGCCAGCCGGGTGAGCGAGTCCAGCAAAATGACAACGTCTTTTTTGTGTTCCGTGAGGCGCTTGGCTTTTTCAATGACCATTTCGGCCACTTGGGTGTGGCGCGTGGGCGGCTCGTCGAACGTGGACGCCACCACTTCGCCTTTCACTGAACGCTGCATTTCGGTGACTTCTTCCGGGCGCTCGTCGATGAGCAGCACGATGAGTTCTACGTCCGGGTGATTGGCCGTAATGGCGTGGGCGATGTGTTGCAGCATCACCGTTTTGCCGCTTTTGGGCGGCGCTACGATGAGGCCGCGCTGACCTTTGCCAATCGGCGAAATCATGTCGATGATTCGGCTGGTGATGTTCTCTTCGCCGCGCATGTCGCGTTCAAGACGCAGACATTCGTTTGGATGCAGCGGGGTGAGGTTCTCGAACAGGATTTTGTTCTTGCACTCTTCCGGCGGGCGCCCGTTGATTTTGTCGAATTTGGTGAGCGCAAGGTAACGCTCGCCTTCTTTCGGCGTTCGGATTTCGCCTTCAATGGAGTCGCCCGTGCGCAGGTTGAAGCGCCGTATCTGCGAAGGCGACACGTAAATGTCATCCGTTCCCGCAAGATAGGAAATGTCGGGCGAGCGCAAAAAGCCAAAGCCGTCGGGCAGCACTTCCAGCGCGCCATAGGCGCAGATAGGCTCGCCGCGCCGGGCACGGCTTTTTAGCAGGGCGTAGATAAGGTCCTGCTTGCGGAGGCGGTTAGCCCCCTCGATGTTGTAGGCAACCGCCATCTCCACCAACGCGCTGACATGCAGTGCCTTGAGTTCGGAAAGATGTAACGCCGGTACGGTCGATGTGCTTGCGCCCGATTCTTCGGAGGACTCGTCCTGCAAGTCATCGTCAGCGGGCAAGCCAGTGTAGGCAGGATTTCCGTCGCGGTGCCGGGGACCCCGGCGGCGGGCGCGCTGCGCACCGCGAGAACGGGCCGAAGCAGAGTCCGGCTTAGATATGGGAGTCAATGAAGGAAGTCAGTTGTGATTTAGAAAGAAGCCCGACTTTGGTGGCAACGAGGTCGCCATCTTTGAACAGCATGAGGGTCGGGATATTGCGGATGCCATAGCTGGCGGGGATTTGCTGGTTTTGGTCGATGTCCATCGACGCTACCTTGAGCTTACCTTCGTAAGCCTTGGAAATTTCGTCGACGATTGGGGAAAGCGCCTGACAGGGCGCGCACCAAGTCGCCCAATAATCGACTAGTACGGGCAGGGGGGATTTCAGTACCTCGGCTTCAAAGTTGCCATCGGTCACTGCTTGGATATGCTCGCTCATATGATGATGCCTCGCGGAAGCGTGTTTTGAACTGCTAAGTGGAGAAACGTTCTGGGATTCGGGCGGCACTTGCTACAAAGTGCGTGCCGCTTCTTCTTCGCCGGAATCGGGCGCAGGAACCGCGCCCGGTAAAATTCCCGCTAAAATATGCGATGAACGCCCCGTAGTCAAGGCACAGTGTCTATATTGCGCGGTTTTATTAGTTTAGCGGGCCATATCGGTGTTCGCCCGAATGGTCATGTGAGGTTGGAGTGAACGGGGAATTGCATCGTATCGGTATCGACATTGGTTCGACAACCGTTAAATTGGCTGTGCTAAACCAACATGGGCAACTGGCGTTTAGGTCTTACACGCGCCATTTTTCCGAAGTACGCAAAACAGCGGCGCAGTGTCTCACAGAACTTGCGGCGGCGGGGATATTAGCCCCGGATGACGAAGTTTCCGTTGTGCTCACCGGCTCTGGCGGCGTTGGCGTAGCCGAAACGCTAGGCTTTCATTTTGTGCAGGAAGTCATCGCGTGCTCCAGAGCCATCGAAATACGCGCCCCGCATACTGACGTAGCCATTGAACTGGGCGGCGAGGACGCCAAAATCACGTTCTTCACCAACGGCGTTGAACAGCGGATGAACGGTTCCTGCGCCGGGGGCACGGGGGCGTTTATCGACCAAATGGCGGTTTTGCTCAAAACCGACGCGCAAGGGCTGAACGACCTCGCCAGCCGTGCCAAAAACATCTACCCCATTGCGGCGCGCTGTGGCGTGTTCGCCAAAACCGACATCCAGCCCCTGCTCAACGAAGGCGTGGCGCGTGAGGACATCGCCCGGTCCGTTTTCCAAGCCGTAGTGCACCAAACCATCACCGGGCTGGCCTGCGGCCGCAAGATTCGCGGCAACATCGCCTTTTTAGGCGGGCCGCTCAATTTTTTGCCCGAACTCAAAAACCGCTTTATTGAAACGCTTGCCGTCCCGCCCGAAAACCGGGTGCAGATTGACGACAGTGAAATGTTCGTCGCCATTGGCGCGGCCCTATACGGCACAGAAAAAGAAAAACACACCTTCAAAACCGTGCTCGCCGCTTTTGAAGAACTCTCCACGTTTGCGGTAGCGCAATCCGGCACGCTGAAGCCGTTTTTTTCCGATAACGAAGAGCGCCAAGCGTTTTATGCGCGGCATCAAAAAGCGCGGGTTGAACGCGGGCAACTCGCGGACTACCGCGGCCCGGTTTTCTTAGGCATCGACGGCGGCTCAACCACCACCAAAGCCGTGCTGCTTGGCGAAAACCTTGAACTGCTCTACACGTATTACGGCAGCAATGAAGGCGACCCCATCAAAATCGCGGGCAACATCCTTAAAGACATCTACGCCAAACTGCCCGAAACCGCCTATATCGCCGCCTCCTCCGTCACGGGCTACGGCGAGGCGCTCATCCGCGAAGCCTTCCGGCTCGACTATTCCGAAGTCGAAACCATCGCGCACTACAAAGCGGCCAAGCATTTCCTGCCTGATGTCGATTTCATTCTCGACATCGGCGGGCAAGACATGAAATGCCTGCGCATCCGCGACGGCGTCATCGATAACATCCTGCTCAACGAAGCGTGTTCTTCGGGTTGCGGCTCGTTTATCGAAACCTTTGCGCAATCCATCGGAATGCCCATCGCTGATTTCGCCCACGAGGCGCTGGCCTCACGCGCGCCGTCAGACCTCGGTTCGCGCTGTACGGTTTTTATGAACTCCAGCGTCAAGCAGGCGCAAAAAGAAGGCGCGTCGGTCTCCGACATTTCAGCGGGGCTGTCTTACGCTGTTATCAAAAACGCGCTTATCAAAGCCATCAAAATCAAAAACCCCGAAGAATTAGGCCAGCACATCGTCGTGCAGGGCGGCACGTTTTATAACGACTCCGTTTTACGCGCCTTTGAACTCATTTCAGGCCGCGAAGCCGTGCGGCCAGACATCGCAGGGCTGATGGGCGCGTTTGGCTCGGCGCTTATCGCAAAAGAACGCCGGGACGCTACATACCATGCCCCCGCAGCAAATACAGCAAGCCACCTCCCTGCCAGCACCATATTGCCAATCCAAGATTTGCAGAATTTCGAGGTCAAGCATTCCGTCGCGCGCTGCCGCCTATGCACCAACACCTGCGCCATGACCGTCAACCGTTTCCCGGATGGCCGCAAGCTCATTTCCGGCAACCGCTGTGAGCGCGGCCTAGGCAAACCAAAAACAGCCGACGACATCCCCGACCTTTACGCCTACAAATACGAACGCATTTTTGCCTTTGAGCCGCGCAAAAACGCCCCACGCGGCGTTATCGGCATCCCGCGCGCGCTCAACATCTTTGAAAACTACCCGCTGTGGTTCACCTTCCTCACCGAACTGGGTTTCGAGGTGCGCCTCTCCTCGCCCTCTTCCCGCATCCTGCTAGAAAAAGGGCTAGACACCCTGCCCTCCGACACCGTGTGCTACCCGGCCAAACTCGTGCACGGGCACATCATCGACCTTGTTGAACAGGGCGTAAAAACCATCTTCTACCCCTGCATCCCCTTTGAGCAAAAAGAATTCGCCGACAGCCACAACAACTACAACTGCCCGGTGGTCACGTCATACCCGGAACTCATCCGCAACAACATCGACTACCTCAAAGAAAACAGCGTTGTCATGATTCAGCCGTTCCTCGCGCTGGAAAATGAAAAAAACCTTGCCAAACAACTCACGAAGGTTTTCCCGAACATCCGCGCCGCCGAAATCCGCCGCGCCCTAGGCTTGGCATGGGCCGAGCAAACCCGCATGAAGCGCGAAATTGCCCGCAAAGGCGAAGAAACGCTCGACTACCTCAAAGAAACAGGCCGTCACGGCATCATCCTCGCCGGCCGCCCCTACCACGTTGACCCCGCCATCCACCACGGCATCCCGCAAATCATCACCTCGCTAGGCATGGCCGTGCTCACAGAAGACTCCGTCTCCCACCTCGGCAAGCTCAACGAACCGCTACGGGTAGTCGACCAATGGACCTACCACGCCCGCCTCTACCGCGCCGCCGCGCTGGCCTCCAACGAACCCCTTCTCGACGTGCTCCACCTCAACTCTTTTGGTTGCGGGCTAGATGCCATTGTCGTTGAACAAGTTCACGAAATCCTTGCCCGCCGCAGCAAAATTTACACCAGCATCAAAATCGACGAAGGCAGCAACCTCGGCGCGGCGCGCATCCGCATCCGCTCGCTCAAAGCCGCGCTACAAGAACGCGGCGAAAAACCGCCCGCCCAAATCATCCATTTCCACCCGCCCGCCGCCCGCCCCCGGTTCACCGCCGAAATGCGCGACATTGCCACCATCCTAGTGCCGCAAATGTCGCCCATGCACTTCCAGTTCATCGAACCCGCCTGCCGGGCATGCGGCTACCAAGTCAAAGTGCTAGAAGAAATCTCGCCGCAAGCCATCGACTTGGGGCTACGCTTCGTCAATAACGACGCCTGCTTCCCGTCCATCATGGTCGTCGGGCAAATCATCGAAGCCCTCACCTCCGGCGGGCACGACCCCGCCAAAACAGCCGTAATGATTGCGCAGACCGGCGGCGGCTGCCGCGCCACCAACTATGTCGCGTTCATGCGCAAAGCACTGCAAGACGCAGGCTTCCCGAACATCCCCATCATTTCGTTCAACACAATGGGGATGGAAAAGCACGACGGTTTCAAGATGAGCCTAAAACTCATCCACCGCCTCATGCTCGGCGTGGTGTATGGCGACCTCTTTATGCAAACAGTCTTTCGCACCCGCCCCTACGAAAAAATTCCGGGGTCGGCGGACGCGCTCTACCGCTCTTGGCTAGAACGCTGCCAAGAATCCGTTTTTGACGGCGACTTCAGAAGTTTCCGCCGCAACGTCCGCGCCATCGTCAAAGACTTCGACACGCTGCCGCTCAACGATGCCCAAAAACCGAGAGTCGGCCTCGTCGGGGAAATCCTCGTCAAATTCAACCCTGGCGCCAATAACGACATCGTCCGCATCATCGAGGACGAAGGCGGCGAAGCCGTCATGCCGGGCCTGCTGGATTTTTTCCTGTACTGCGCCTACGACCACGATTTCAACTACCGCTACCTCTCGCGCAGCCGTCTGGCTGCGCTGGCGGGCAACACCATCATCAAAGCGATGGAATTTTACCGGCGCGACCTGCGCCGCGCACTCAACGAAAGCACCCGTTTCGTCGCCCCCCCCACCATCGACCAAATCGCGGCGGGCGCCGCCCCGTTCCTCTCACGCGGCAACCAAACCGGCGAAGGCTGGTTTCTGGCCGGCGAAATGGTAGAACTCATCGAGCAAGGCGTCCCCAACATCGTCTGCATGCAGCCCTTCGCCTGCATGCCCAACCACATCGCCGGCAAAGGCGTCATCAAGGCGCTCAAAACCTCCTACCCAAATTCAAACATCATCGCCATCGACTACGACCCCGGCGCATCCGAAGTCAACCAAATCAACCGCGTCAAGCTCATGCTCTCGGTGGCGTTTAGGAATATGCGGATAAGGGAGGCTGAAACGGGAGATGTGCGGGCTATGCCAACGAAATAGCATATGTAATTCTAGTGCTGCTACCGTTGTACAACATTCCGATAATTTCTTGCTTATTTCACTTGTTTTTGATAGCTTGCCGTTATCGAAAA
>JAIRPB010000042.1 GCA_031257305.1 Azoarcus sp. | reverse complement strand
ATGAACGCCCCATCCAAACTTTTCCCTGCCCCTAACCTTGATGCCGTTAACACGGCGCTCGGTTCGCTCGCGGCAGCGTTCAGCATCCGTTGGGTGGAAGAATGCGCGTCTACCAATTCCGCCCTGCTGGCTTCACTGCCGAAAAACGACGGGCGGGTTCACGTACTTGTTACTTCTAAACAAAATGCCGGCCGCGGGCGGCGCGGGCGCCAATGGCTAACATGGCCGGGGGCCAGCCTGACTTTCTCGGTTTTGTGGCGGTTTGCCCAGAATGTGCACACCCATGCCGGACTATCTTTGGCGATAGGACTCGCCTTAGCGCAGGCGCTCGAAAAACTTGGCCTTCGCGCGGTCGCGCTCAAATGGCCCAACGATTTACTTGTCCGTGGCGCAAAACTCTCTGGGATACTTGTGGAAGCCTCGCCCGAACCGGACCGTTCAACGGCAGTTGTTATCGGCATTGGCTTAAATCTGTGCTTGCCCGCGGATGCCGTTATTCCCAACCAAGCCGGAGGGGCCACAGACCTTGCCCGTGAATTGGGTTTTATGCCTGAACGCGAAACTTTGCTTGCGGCGGTTCTGTCGGAACTCCACCTCACGCTCACCAACTATGCCCGTACTGGATTTGGCCCACTGCGCGATGCTTGGCAACGGCGCAACGCTTTTGCCAACTTGCCCGTACAGGTCATCGGCGAGGGATACAGCGTGTCTGGCCTTTGCCTTGGCGTAGATGAAAATGGCACGTTGCTCGTGCAGTGCGGCACTGAAGTTTGCCGCGTTTTTGCGGGCGATGTTTCGGTACGGCCTATTTCATGATTTTGCTCATTGATGCCGGTAACAGCCGCATCAAGTGGCGTCTGGCTGGCGAAAACGTCCGTGCGTCAGGCGCGTGCTCGCACGAAGCCCCAAACGATTTGAAAATCTGCATCGAAACGCCGGGCATCTCACGGGTTCTCGGCTGTAACGTCGCCGGACCCGTGCGGGGCGAAGAACTGGCCGCGCTCGTGGCGCGGCGCGGGCTGTTGCTTGAGTGGGTGAGCGCCGACACGCAACGCTGCGGGGTGCAGAACCTGTACACGCATCCCTCCCGGCTTGGCGCGGACCGCTGGGCGGCGCTCATCGGGGCACATCACCTCTATCCCTCCCGGAATATATTGGTAGCGATGGCGGGCACCGCCACCACATTAGACATCCTGACTTCCGACGGGCGTTTTATCGGCGGCCATATCCTGCCGGGATTCGCGTTAATGCGGCAAATTCTTGGCCAAGGCACGGCCCAATTACCGCTCACGGGCGGACAACTCCGCAACTACCCACGCGATACGGCTGATGCTATTGTTTCGGGCTGTCTCAATGCGCAAGCAGGCGCTATCACACGTGTTTTCCGCAGCATTAACGCCCCTGACGCCCTCTGCCTATTAAGCGGCGGCGCGGCCGATGAAATTGAGCCTTTAATGAACATCCCTTTCCAGCGAGTCGAAAACCTTGTTCTTGACGGCCTATACCAAATCGCACATGCTTGATTAAACCTACATGTCATGAATACCGCTCGTTTCCTGTTTATTCTTTTCGCCCTGCTGAATATCGTGATTTTCGCCGTTGCCCGTGGCTGGACGGGAGGCGGGCAAACAGATGACTCCCTCGCAACCATGACAAAAAGGGTTTCTATTTACCCTGAACGCATCAGGATTGTTAAACCAGAACCCGCCCAAACCGCCTCCCAAACACCCGAACGCAGAACAACAGCATCGCCGCCCGTTTCAGCGCCTCCGCCCCCGCCCTCGGCACAGCCGGTTTGTATGATGTGGAACGGGTTAGGCACAGCCCAAACCAACAAATTGATTTCGCTATTGTCCTCGGCGGGAATCCAAGTTGCCACGAAAGAGAGCCAAACACCGTCGGCGTGGCAAGTGCGCATCCCGCCGCTCGCTTCGCGGGAAGCCGCCGAAATTCTGGTTGATAACATGACCCGGCTCGGTATCGACAAAAACACCTCCCGTATTGAAGACAGCGGAAACAATAAATTCGTTATCCTCATTAACGAGCCGTTCAAAAACCAAGTAGAAGCCTACCGTTACCTCGAAACGGTTAAAGCCAGAGGCGTACATAACGCCGAGATTGAAACCCGGAGCGTTGTTGACCGTCAGGTCAAAGCAACCGCTTCCATCAATAGAATCGACGCCACTTTGGCAGGGCAGCCTTTCGCTAAACGTTACAAACCGTGCACGCCATGAACGCGGCCATACCGGGAATAGGGCTGACTGGCGGCATCGGGTGCGGCAAAAGTACCGTGGCGGCGCGTTTTGCCAGTCACGGCATCGAAATTATTGATACCGATGCCATCTCCCGCGCACTCACTGCCCCGCACGGCACGGCCATTCCCGCGCTGCGCCACGCATTCGGGGAAGAAGCCATTACCCCAGACGGCGGCCTAGACCGCCCTCGTATGCGGAGCCTTGTTTTTGCCAACCCGGCCCTACGCAAGCAGCTTGAAAATATCCTGCATCCGATGATTGAAGCGGAAAGCCTGCGTTTAAGCGCGGCCGCGGCCAGCCCCTACGTTATTTTTGATGTTCCCTTACTGGCTGAAACAGGCCGCTGGCGCACGCTCTGCCTCCGTATCTGCGTCGTCGACTGCCCCCGCGAACTCCAAATTACCCGTGCCTTAAACCGTGGCGGGCACACCCGTAGCGAGATAGAAGCCATTCTTGCCGCCCAAGCCCGCCGCGAAGCGCGGCAAGCCATCGCCGACGACATCATCGATAACAGCGGCACGCTCGAAGCACTCTACGCGCAAGCCGACGCGCTCCATGCCCGCTACCTTGCGCTTGCCATACCTGCCGACTCAATTCGCTAACATGCTGGCCGTGCTATTATCCCGGCCTAAATTGGCTTGAACCCATAGGACTGCCTCCCATCATTCCTAATCTTTACCCGGAACGCGCGTGATTACTTACGAATACCCCTTTACCGAGCGCATCCGCACTTTGCTGCGTTTGGAAGATTTGCTCCAGAGAAGCGCCCATTTCCGCGATAGCGACGACCCGCTGCATCACCATGTCGCGCTTCTTGCCCTGTTTGAGACCATCGAAGTCGCCGGACGTGCCGACCTTAAAATCGACCTCGTCACCGAACTCGAACGGCAGCGCCAAATCCTGCTGTCTTTCCGCGACAACCCGCAAATCTCCGAAGAGGCCCTCACGACGGCGCTCAAAGAAATTGAGCAATCTTCCGCAAGCCTGCTAGAGATGAAAGACCGCTTTGGCCAGCACATACGCAAAAACGAATGGCTCACCAGCATCCGTAACCGCGTCGGCATCCCGGGCGGCTCATGCGAGTTCGACTTGCCCTCTTATCACTACTGGCTCAACTTAGACGCGCAAACCCGCCGCCGCAACCTTGAGGAATGGGTGGCCCCTATCAAACCCATCGAAGAGGCGCTGTCTATCGTGCTCCGCCTGCTACGCTCAAGCGGCCGTGTGGAATCCCAAGTTGCCCGCCGGGGTGTTTTTTCAATGATGATGAGCGGCAGCGCCGCCCAAATGATTCGCCT
>JAIRPB010000019.1 GCA_031257305.1 Azoarcus sp. | reverse complement strand
ATAAATGCGGATGCTATTCCCCCCGCACCTGAAAAACCTCGCCGTCTTCCAAGCGCAGCGCGGTTAGCGGGCCGCCCCAGATATAGCCGGTGTCTAGCGCGATGATGCCGGGGGCGCGGTATAAGCCCAGCGCGGACCAGTGGCCGCAGACGATGGTGTGCTCGCGGGGCGTGGGGACGGGGAGGCTGAACCAAGGCAGCGCCCCTTTTGGGGAATCGGAGGGCGGGCCTTTGGCGCGCATCAGCATGTGGCCGCTGGGGGTGCAGAATCTCATGCGCGTGAAAGCATTGACGATAACCCGTAGCCGCCCCCAGCCTTTGAGTTTGTTTTCCCAATAATCCGGGCGGTTGCCCATGAGCCGCAGCAGGAATTTTTGCGCGTTCTTTCCGGCAAGCACGGATTGGACTTCTTCAGCCAGTTCTTGGGCTTTGGCCACCGTCCATTGCGGCAACAGACCCGCATGCACCATCACATGCTGCCCCTCTACGTGCAGCAGGGGACGGCGGGCCAGCCAGCGGAGCAGTTCGTCCCGGTCCGGCGCGGTGAGGATGTCGTTGAGGTTGTCGCGGGAGTTCCGGGGTTTAAGCCCTGCGTGGAGCATCAATAAATAGAGGTCGTGGTTGCCTAGCACAACGGTTGCCGCTTCGCCGAGGCTTTGGACAAAGCGCAAGACTTGCAGCGATTCGGGGCCACGGTTGACGAGGTCGCCCACAAACCAGAGCCGGTCCGTGGCGGGATTGAACGCGCACACATCGAGCAATCGCCGCAATGCGCTGTAACAGCCTTGGATGTCGCCTAATGCGTAGGTTGCCATGTTTGTTATGTCATACAAAAACAGGTTCGGGTTCCAGTGCTACGCCGAAGCGTTTTTGCACGTCGTTTTGAATCTGCTCGGCCAGACGCAGTACGTCCGCGCCGGTAGCCCCGCCGTAATTGACGAGGACAAGCGCCTGTTGGGCGTAACAGCCCACGGCGCCAAGCCTGCGCCCGCGCCAGCCGCATTGGTCGATAAGCCAGGCGGCCGCGAGTTTTTCGCGGCCGTCAGGTTGCGGGTAGTGGGGCAGGGCGGGATGCGCCTTGATGAGCGCGGCGTATTGTTTTGCGCCGACAATGGGATTTTTGAAGAAACTGCCCGCGCTGCCAAGTTCAGCCGGGTCAGGCAATTTTCGGCGGCGCAGTGCGATGACGGCTTCTGATATTTGTTGCGGCGTGGGTTGCCCGATACCGTCTGCGGCTATTTCTTTTGCCAATTCGCCGTAAGAGAGAAGCGGTTGCCAGCGGCGTGGCAGGCTGAAGCGCACTGACGTGATAAGCCAGCGGTTGGTGCGTTTGAAAACGCTGTTGCGGTAATCGAATTGGCAGTCTTTGGCGTTAAGCCGGGTGGGGTTGCCAGTGGCGAGGTCCAGTGCTTCAACCGATTCGATGCGCTCGGCCACTTCTAACCCGTAAGCGCCGATGTTTTGGACGGGCGCGGCGCCTACAGTGCCGGGAATGAGGGCGAGGTTTTCCAGCCCCGGCCAGCCGTTATCGAGAGTCCAGCGGACGAAATCGTGCCAAGGCTCGCCTGCGCCCGCTTCGACGAGAATGGTTTCTTTGTTTTCGCTGATTTTGCGCCGTCCGGGGATGTCGATTTTGAGGACGGTATCAAGCGTTGCGCCGCGCAGGACGAGATTGCTGCCCCCGCCCAAAATAAGGCCGGGGTCGCCTTCGGGCCGGATGCTGCGAAAAACGCAAGCCTGCTGCGCGTCTTTCAGCGAGCGGACGCGCAACAGGTGTTTTGCCCGTGCCGGCAAGCCAAAGGTATTCAATGCCGTTAAGTCGGCGTCAATCTGCACGGATGGGGAAGAGGCGGTCATAACAGAGGTGAAAAAAGAAAGCGTGAATCACGTAGGCAAGCGCCAGTCCCAAATCCGCAATCAGTGCCTGTAGCCAGCCCATGCCCGTCCAAAGAACGAGCACGGGCAGCGTGATGGAGAGTATGCCGATTTCAAACAGCATCGCATGCAAGATACGCATCCTAATGGGGCGCCGGTCGGCGCGGCGGCCGGTTAATTTGCCGTCAAGCAGGTCAAATACGGTATTGAAAGCGGTGTTCCATGCCAAAGCAATGACAGAAAGCACAGCAAGCAGGGCAAAAGAAGAAACGATTTCGGTGCCGCTTGCCCAAGCAAATAACGGGGTAATGATGAGCAAGCCCGTGGCCTCGAATAGCGCCGCCAAGCGCAGGCGGTCACGGGGTTTGCGCAGGGGAGGGCAGGGGGAAATTTCCCCTTCGGTTTTAAGGGGGGCATGAAAGCGGTCTGGGCGGTCTGCATTCATGCCTTAGGGTGTTTTCCCGCTTTCGGCTCGTGGGCAAGAAGCTGTTCTTGAGCCTGTTTTTTTAGGACGTTTGCGGAGATACGCAGAAGTTTGCCGTTTTTCCGGCTCAATACGAGGGATGTTTTGGTTTGGATGGCGATTTGCCGCGCTACCTCTGCGGCACGCTGCAAAGCGGCGCACGAGCCGTGCAGGTCAGGGTCGGTTGAGTCGTTAATATCAGTATGAATAATGGAACGCCAGGCCGGGGCATGGGGCTGTTCAGTCAGGCGGCTTTGCCACGCCGAAGCCGCCCAACGCTTTTCCATTGCCGGCGTCATGTTCTCCCCAAACGCCAAAAACCGGGGTTGCTGGCCGGAACAGTCAAACGTGGCCCAGGTATCTACGTTTTCGCGGTAGTTATGCTCAAAATGAAACTGGCTTGTCTCAAAGTTTTGGCGGATGACTTCCTCGGGAACGTTATGCCCGCCTTGCCGGACACGTTCTGCAACGCGGGCAACGGCCAAATCGGCATTGGCAAGTTGCAGAAAATAAAGATAAACCCGGTAGCCCGCTTTCTGCCATTTAGGGATGATTTGGGCATAACCGGGGTCAGGCAGGGTTGTCTCGAACGCAAAAGATTTTCCATAACGGGCGCTGTCATGGATTTCTTCTTGTACCAAGCGGTTTGCCCGCGCCAGCGCGTCCTCGGGCGCGAAAGGGGATAACCCGGCAGCAATCAGGTTTGCGTTGATAAAACGCACACAAGCCGCCTCTGCCGGGAGAAACGAATGCGCGAACAGGGTTTTCCCCGTACCGTGAGGCCCTGCGATGATGATGATTTTTTTGGGCATCCTGTTTCTTTCAAGCCAGACGTGGGTAGTCAATATAGCCGTCGCGCCCGCCGCCATAAAAAAGTTCGGGCCTTGGCGGGTTAAGCGGGGCGTTTTGCTTGAGGCGCGACACCAAATCGGGATTGGCGATAAACGGAATGCCAAAGCCAGCCGCGTCCGCGTAATGGCCCATTGCTTCATTGGCGGTTTCAAGGGTGAGTGCTTGGTTGGCAATAAACACTCCGCCGAACGCCTGTTTGAGTTGCGGCCCCAGCAGGCCGGCACCTTGCGCCTCGCGCGCAAAAATAAAAGCGATGCCCCGCCGGCCAAGTTCTTTGGCAACGTAGCCAAACGTGGCGGCGGGGTTGCTGTCGCCCATACATTGCCCGTCACAGCGCGGCGCAAGGTGCATACCCACGCGGCCCGCGCCCCAAATTTCGATGCAGGCATCGGTGACTTCTAACATCAGGCGGGCGCGGTTTTCCAATGAGCCGCCATAGTTATCCGTGCGTTTGTTGGTGCTGTCTTGAAGGAACTGGTCCAGCAGATAGCCGTTTGCGCCGTGGATTTCCACGCCGTCAAACCCCGCTGCCTTAGCATTCACCGCGCCTTGGCGGAACGCGGCAACAATGCCGGGAATTTCGTCCGTTCTTAAAGCGCGTGGTGTTACGTAAGGTTTTTGCGGGCGGATGAGCCTGACATAGTCAGGAGGCGCGATGGCGCTAGGCGCGACGGGCAGTTCACCATTCAGATAAGACGGATCCGAGATTCGCCCCACGTGCCAAAGCTGCACAAAGATGCGGCCGCCCGCTTTATGGACGGCATCCGTGATGAGTTTCCAGCCCGCGATTTGCTCGTCATTCCAGATGCCGGGGGTGTCGGGGTAGCCCACGCCATTTGGCGTGACCACGCAGCCTTCTGAAAGAATCAACCCCGCATCGGCACGCTGGACGTAATACTCTGCCATCAGTGCGTTGGGAATGCGGCCGGGCGCGCGGCAGCGGGTGAGCGGCGCCATGATGATGCGGTTGGGCAAGGTAATGTCGCCCAATTGCAAGGAGTCGAACAAAGTAGGCATGGGAAAAAGTCCTGTTAAAAATACAAACAGCAATCATTTCACGTGCGGACGGAGGGGGCAAGTGTG
>JAIRPB010000175.1 GCA_031257305.1 Azoarcus sp. | reverse complement strand
CCGCAGCCAATACTGTGCCAATTCAACCATCCGGTTGGCGAAGCCCCATTCGTTGTCGAACCACACTAGGAGGTTGAGCATGTGCGCGCCGCAGGTACGTATCTGGCTACGGTCGATGATGGCGGAGCGGGAATCGTGGTTGAAATCGATGGAGGCATGCGGCACGTTTTCCGTACAGCCAATCATTGGCGAGCCGCCGCATAGCTTATTGAGCACAGCGAGCACGTTTTGGGTATCGGTTTTTTTAGAGAGCGCCAGCACCATGTCGATGGCTGAAACATTGTGCGTGGGCACACGAATCGCCTTGGCGTCAACCCGGCCAGTGAGCTTGGGCAAAAAACGCTCAACGCCCCTTGCCAAGCCGGTGGTCACGGGAATAATCGACTGCATGGCGGAGCGGGTACGCGCCAAGTCCCGGTGATGGTAGCCGTCGATGAGCGGTTGGTCGTTCATGGCTGAATGCAGCGTTGTTAAAAGCGCGTGCTCGATGCCGAAGGCTTCATGCAGCACGTTTAGCACCGGAATAACGGCGTTGGTTGTGCATGAGGCGGCGGAAACTAACTTGACGTGCGGGTCAAACGTTTCATGGTTGAAACCGTAAACCACCGTCGCATCCACATCCTGCGCATGCGCGCCCGGGTTGGAGAGCAGCAGGCGCGGGCAGCCCGCATCAATAAAGCCTTGCAGTTGCGAACGTTCAACATAACTGCCAGAACACTCAACAAGGAGGTCAATTTCAAGCGCACACCAATCAACTTCGCCGGGCAAACGCGCATGCGTCACCGCCACGGGGCGGCCTTCAAGAACGAGGGTGTTTTGAGCGTGGTTAACCCCAACCTCGCCCGGAAAACGGCCATGCGTGGAATCAAAGCGCGTGAGGTGGGCCATGCTGTCGAGATTTGCCGGCTCGTTAATTGCCACGACGCGGAGCACATCCGCCAAACCCGCCTCATAAACCGCCCGCACAAAACAACGCCCGATACGGCCATAACCATTGACCGCAAGCCGGAAAGGAGCGGCAAAATTATTCATTAAAAATTATTCCCCAGACGGCGGCGGCAGGTCAGAAGAAGCATATTGAGGCGGTTTTTCGGTGTAATAAGCAATCACGAGCGACGCAACCGCTAGCACGACATACGCTAAATTGAGCGGGATAACACTGCCATTAAACATTTGCCCGATAAGCAACCCGACTACCGTGCTCACAATCGTGGAGAAAAAATTGACCATCGACGACGCCGTGCCCGCGATATGGCCCATCGGCTCCATCACCATCGCATTAAGGTTAGCGGCAAGCAGGCCAAAGGTAAAAACGCTTGCCCCTTGCAACAACATAAAGACAGGCAAACTTTCATGGCCTGCGAAATCCAAGCCAAGATGAAAAATATTGATAACGATAATCCCCTGCAAACCCGCTACGGCAAGCCGCCGCATACCCACACGGCGGACAAGTTTTGAATTCGCAAAAGCCGCCGCCCCGGTCATGAGCGCGATGGCGGCAAAGAGGATGGGGTAAAGTTTCTCGGACTGAAACACCACGTCGAAAATCTGCTTCGACGAAAAGATAAAACCCATGTGGGCGCCCACCACCAAGGAAAGCGCCAGCATATAGCCCGCGCAACGGCGGTTTGTCCAAGTCTGGCGATAGGCGGAATACACCGCACGGACGGTCAGCGTCAGGCGGTTATCTGGCGATAAGGTTTCGGGCAACCTTAACATCACCCACAGCAGCAACGCCCCGCCCAGCACCGCCAAGGTGCCGAACACCCAGCGCCAGCTCGGCGCGGTCTGCAAAATAACGTAACCAAACGAAGGCGCCAGCACCGGCCCGACCATAAAAACCATCGTGGCAAACGACATCACCCTCGCCATCTGTGCGCCCGCGTAGCGGTCGCGCGCAACCGATATGGCCAGCACACGCGGCGCGCCCGCGCCCACGCCCTGCAAAACACGAGCCACAAGCAACGCGGGGAAAGAATCCGCTACCGTCGTCAATATCCCGGCAAAAATAAACAGGACAAGCCCCACGATAATGACTGGCTTACGCCCAAAACGGTCCGCAAGCGGCCCGTAAAAAAGCATGGAAATACCGGTCCCGATAAGAAAAGCAGCCACAACGTACTGCGCGAGGTTGGTATTAGCAAGACCAAATTCGCTGCTCAGTTGCGGCAGCGCCGGCAACATGATGTCTATCGACACCGCGTTAAGCGCCATGCAAGCACCAATCAGGCAAACGAACTCGCCAAAAGCCATAGCCGGATGTGTTCTGGAGGGCATGGCAAACTTGACCTAATAGAAAAAGCGCGAGTTCCCCGAACCCGCGCTTTAGATGTCTGGCTCCTCGACCTGGGCTCGAACCAGGGACCTGCGGATTAACAGTCCGTCGCTCTACCGACTGAGCTATCGAGGAAGAAAGGCGGCATTCTAATGGGAGGTTTGGGATGCGTCAAGAAAAGAGCGGCGTGCGCGCTTGTGTCTTTGTCACGGTATGCGGCAACTTTGAACCAGTACAGTATAGTTCCCACACGCTTCCCCTCTCTTCCAGAAACCGGGCAACACGGAGACCGCCATGATAAGCATTGATAACCACGATAACCTGATTGTTGCCGTCGTTCTCGGCGAATTCACCCTTGCTGATTACCGTGAGTTTGAAGAACTCGCCGACTACAAAATCAAAATGGCCGGCCCGCTGGATTTGCTCTTCGATTTGCGCGAAATGGCCGGTTTCACCATTGACGTGGCCGTAGAAGAAATCCGCCATTCCCGGCGCCACGCCCATGACTTCCGGCGCATCGCCATCTTGACCGACGACCAGTGGGTGACATGGAGCGCATGGGTCTCGCAATTTTTTGTTGATGCTGAAATCCAAGTCTTTGACGACGAGGGTGAAGCTAAACTGTGGCTGGAAGCGTAAAAACGCAAAATAAGAACAGCCGGGACGGCCACGCCCCGGCGGCCCACGCCCGCGCCGGCCACAAAACCAACGGCAAAGCCAAGCGGTTTAACCAGACAAATACCCAATCCGGCACAAGGCACAGACTTTTGCAATATCACAGCGCCCAAGCAGGTATCTGTGAATACGTCCGCTATTCCTAAACGCGCTAAATTAGCCAGACTCCAAACCCAAATAGCATCCCGTGCGCCACAACGCACAAAATAAGCCGTTTCCATGAAGGCGATGCGTACTCATTCAGTTCCGTGCTAATAAATGAAGATAACACCGCCGTTAATGATTGTTTATCCGATTCCCAATCTGTTTTTTTATGTTTCTCAAAATCAGAGAGCAACGTACCCCAAGGTAATTGCTTAATGGCGAAATGTAAGACCCTACGTGTCCAGAATGAATTTTCTTGCATAGAATCTTGGTTTTTTGAAA
>JAIRPB010000075.1 GCA_031257305.1 Azoarcus sp. | reverse complement strand
AATAGCGCGGGTTTTGTGTGGCATAGCGGGACGATAAAAAATCGCTTGGAGAAATAATTTATGTTTGCCCTTAAATACCTTGCGTTCAGTTTAATTCTTGCTTTGACGGGCATTCTTCTTGTGGCTAACTTGGCATATCTGCGTTAACCATTCTTATTATTATCGCTACGGCTGATTCTATTTATGCGGAAATTACTGGCAATATAAGCCTATTAACGTTTGGGCTTTTTTATAACGGACAAATTGAAAAATGGGAATCTGGGAGCGGATGATTCCCAGTGAATCTTCGTTTGAGGTGCGTGGTTTGTGGCGCGGCTTTGTTGATTTTATTGGTTCTGTCGCTAACGGGGGGTGATTAACGGGCATGCCGTAAAATGGCTACAATGTAGCCTTCAAAACGCCACGTCGCCGAAGAAGCCCGCTTGCCATTCGAGATAGAGGCTCTGGACCGCAGTACGCGAGAAGCAATGGAAGAACCCAACATCATGCGCCTCCGCTTCACCAAAATGCACGGCCTCGGTAACGATTTCATCGTCATTGACGCTACGCGCATCCCCATTAGCCTGTCCCCGGCGCAAATCCACGCGCTGGCCGACCGTCATTTTGGCATCGGGTTTGACCAACTGCTGGTGGTTGAGCCGCCTACGCCAGCGGGTTTGGCGCTTGGCGCTGATTTCCGCTACCGCATCTTCAACGCTGACGGCGGCGAGGTTGAACAATGCGGTAACGGCGCACGCTGTTTTGTGCGCTTCGTCCATGACAAAAAACTCACTGGCAAACGCGAAATCCGGGTTGAGACCTTGGCCGGCATCATCACGCCCCGGATGGGTGAAGAAGGCTTGGTGACGGTCAACATGGGCGTCCCTATCCTAGAACCCGCAAAAATCCCGTTCAACTCAACATCAGATGCCATCGTCCAGCCGCTTGAAATCGACGGCACGGTACTTGCGATTACCGCGCTGTCAATGGGCAATCCCCACGCGGTGCAGGTTGTGGCAAACATCGACACCGCCCCGGTTTCTGAACTCGGCGCAAAACTCGAATCGCACCCGGCCTTTCCCGCCCGGGTCAACGCTGGTTTTGCGCAAGTGGTTGATGAGCACCATATCCGTCTGCGGGTGTTCGAGCGCGGCGCGGGCGAAACGCTGGCCTGTGGCACAGGCGCTTGCGCGGCAGCGGTTACGGTTATCCTGCGGCAATTAGCCTCTTCGCCCGTGCGTGTCGACACGCGGGGTGGCAGACTCGACATCGCTTGGGCAGGGTTAGGCAAACCTGTTTTGATGACCGGTCCCGCTGAAACCGTTTTTGAAGGCGAAATCGACCTCGCCGTACACACTTCTGATTGAACAAGAACGCGCACTCCCTACAGGAAGCCATGCCATGAACCCCGAAGAAATCGCCCAATACCTACGGACACACCCGGATTTTTTGAATGAGCACAGCGACCTGCCGGCCATCCTCACCGTGCCGCACCCCCGCCACGGCCACGCCATTTCCCTGACGGAACGCCAGCTCCACAACCTGCGCGGCAAAATTCACCAACTTGAACTGCGCCTCACCGAACTGCTCCGTTTCGGCGAACAGAACGATGTCATCAGCGAAAAAGTCCACCGCCTCGCCATCTCGCTTCTCAAAGCAGAAGATTACGCCGGCCGCTACCGCGCATTGCTCGCCAGTATGCGGGATGACTTCTCCGTTCCCCATGTTGCCCTTCGCATCTGGGATTCCCCAGAACCTCACGACGGGGACGAATCCCTCCCGGTCAACGAAGAAACCCGCCAATTCGCAGAGAACATGACCCGCCCTTGGTGCGGCACGCCCCCGGCTAATACCGAGGCACTGAACTGGTTCGGCGAAATGGCGCCGCACATCCGCTCCGTGGCGCTCACAAGGCTATGGCGGGGAAACAAAACCGCCGGCCTGCTGGCGCTGGGCAGCGAAGAGCCGGAACGTTTTTACGGCGAAATGGGTACGCTCTATCTTGAACGCATCGGCGCGCTCGCCTCGGCGGCCCTCATTACCGAGACTTCCTAACCGTGGATGAAAAACCCGCCCTTCCCCAGTGGGCTAGTGATTATCTCGCGTGGCTGGCAACACAAAAACGGGCCGCCGCGCTCACCCTAGAAAACTACCGCCGCGATTTGCTGCGCCTCGCTGAACTGGCCCAAGGACGCGCCCCGCACACCCTCACCGCCCCTGAAATCCGCCGTTTCGCCTCCCGCCTACACGGGCAAGGGCTTTCCGGCCGCTCTATTGCGCGGGCGCTTTCCGTCTGGCGCGGCCTATACCGATGGCTTATCCGCAACCAAGGCTTACAAACCAATCCCGTCGCGGGCATCCGTGCGCCCAAATCTCCCGCCATGCTGCCCAAGGCGCTATCGCAGGACCAAGCCAAATTCCTGCTTGATAAGGAAGCGGAAACCCTGCTAGAAATCCGCGACCGCGCCATGTTCGAGCTGTTCTATTCCTCGGGCCTGCGCCTAGCAGAACTGGCCGCGCTAGAACTCGACAGCGGCAGCCCCAACGGATGGGTTGATTTTGCCGAAAACATGGTCACGGTACATGGCAAACGCAACCGCACACGCACCGTCCCCGTCGGCAATCCCGCGCTGGACGCGCTAAAAGCATGGCTCAACGTGCGCGGCCAGCTTCCCGCCAAAGGCAGCCGCGCATTCTTCATCACCCGCACCGGACAGCCCATGAGCCAAGGCGCGGTCCGTAACCGCCTACGCCGCTGGGCGCTAGCCAGCGGGCTAAACGTGCATGTCCACCCCCACATGTTT
The DNA here is from genome assembly GCA_031257305.1 of Azoarcus sp. GTDB lineage: Bacteria > Pseudomonadota > Gammaproteobacteria > Burkholderiales > Rhodocyclaceae > WRNU01. Next base: position 18,302 of record JAIRPB010000075.1, on the reverse strand, counting down.
CGCCACAGCTTCGCCAGCCACCTGCTGCAATCCTCCGGCGACCTCCGCGCCGTCCAAGAACTCCTCGGCCACGCCAGCATCCGCTCCACGCAGGTTTATACACACCTTGATTTTCAGCATTTAGCAAAAGTTTACGATGCAGCGCACCCGAGGGCGAGAAAGTGAGGGGAAAGAAACAGCGCACAAAAGAATGCAATTTATTCATTTAACATTTTTTCAGAAAAATTTCTGCATCTCGCTAATCAAAGGCGACTTTGATACTATCTGCATTTGTTGTCAGTATAGACGTTTTTATACCAAAACAATAGGAGCAAAGTTCAAATGCGTATTGCACTTAGAACAAGCGGTGGGCGTGGGGAATATGAACTAGCAGGTACACACGAAAACATCCGTGTGCATGACGTTTTTGATCACCAGCTTGTCCTACAGATACTTCCTGGCCAAAAAATTTACACCCATAATTATGTTAGACATACACAGGGAAAACCTCGTATTCGGCTTCGTGAACAGCGTCTGGACAAGCATATCTATTTAATATTGGCTGCTATCTTGCTACTTCCAAAACCAAAACGTGAAATTGGTATTACCCCAGCAGGAAAGCTACAGATATATAAAGATAATTTTTCTGTGCTTTCAATCCCTTTTGATGTAGTTGAACTAACCTCCACAGAGTTAGTTATTAGTCCCACACACATTATTCTTTCAAATTCATCAGAAGATACCGTTCGCCTAGATGTAATTGAGCGAATGAGTCTGGTAATGTCTGCATGGGAGGCAGCATCAAATAGCCCCATTACCCCTATAAGTAACCTTTTAATTCAACACAAGAATGCTTTTAATACAGTAAATGTAAAGAATATGCTTGATACATGTGAAGCAATAAGGCTTATCAATACAGAACTAGATGACCCTCTTCGGTATACAGCAAAGTATTTGAACTTTCCTAATACAGTAGAATTTGCGTGGAGGGGTATATACACTACAGAGATTGATGAAGCATTAGCTCTTGGAGAAGAAAATTTGGAGGATTTTAGGGAAGCAGCACGGAACAGAGTAAAAACTTGGAGATTGCTTGCTGCAAGAGGAGCAAGCGGTACAAAATTTAGCAACGATGTAAAATTAGCATATAATAACACTTGCCTATTTACGGGATTTCGTTTACCCAAAACGTATCTAACCGGTCCGGCGGGTGTCGATGCTGCCCACATTCTTCCTTGGGCAGAATATGGCCTTAACAGGGTAAGTAATGGTCTGTGCTTAAGCAAACTTTGCCACTGGGCATTTGATGCTGGAATAATTATTTTAGATTTTAACCCAATATCGAATCGTTATTGCCTTTCAATATCGAAAAAGGCATTACACGCAGAATCCCAAGGTCTAATTGATCTCGCCCCATTTCATAGTATTCAAGGAACAGTCTCTAACTCATTATTACCAAAAGACAAAGCTAATTGGCCAGACATTTCATTCTTGAAAGTATTCAACGAAACATCAAATTTTTGATGGTTTTTCTGAAAATATCGAGACTCCAAATACCGTCTGATTCGGAGAGCAAGCCACTCTGCTACGGGAGGAGTAACTGCGTTGCCAAGAGCATGATATCTTGCAGAATCTAGGTCGTCTGCGCTTAGATTAGTTGCTGTAGGCAAAGTCCAGCCTTTTGGAAAGGCCATTACTCCCTCACATTCCGAAGGAATTAACCTACGGACAGCACCCAGCTTTGGATAGCAAACGTAGTTCCTACTCCAGTCTGTCCCAGTATGACGTGCCGATGTGGCATATAAACAATAGGCAATTGCCTGAATCACGGGGCCTTCCCCGCTAGGATCTCCAACGATGTCCTGAAATGAGGCCGCAGATTCCTTCCCATACGATCGGCACGGCGCAATATCCCCTTGGCAGCATTCGGACTCAAAAAGTATTTCTCCGGGACCGCGCCCATCTCCACGACATCCGACAATGAAGACCCTTTGCCGAGATTGGGGCACTCCGAAGTATTTGCTGTTAAAAGTACGCCATCCGACAGAATACCCGAGTTTGGCCAGCGTTGAGAGCACAATCCCAAAATCCTTTCCTCCGTGGGAACTGAGTAAGCCCGCAACGTTTTCGAGAAGAATAACTCTGGGCTTACCGTCTCCAACCAATCGAGCAAACTCATGAAATAGTCCGGACTTGCTGCCTCGAAGTCCATCGCGTTTACCCATTCGAGCAAGAGAAAGGTCTTGACACGGGAACCCGGCGACCCAAACGTCCGATTTAGGGATGTCATGATTATTGAGCCTAGTAATGTCGTTATGGAGGGGAATGTTTGGCCAGTGTCTTTTTAATATGGACTGACAAAATGGCTCTACTTCACATTGTATTGAAATAGAAAACCCTGCTGACTCAAACCCAATATCAAAACCACCGATTCCAGAAAAGAACGACGCTACAGAAAAACCAGATGGGCTAACTGTATTATTACCGTATCTATTAAAGGAACTACTGTAGCGCAATTGAGTGTTACCGGATGGCTTCATTGCAAACAGCTTGATTCGCTCAATATCCGCTTCGGAAAAAACGCGCCAATTGTTCCGGTCACGGATTACATCATCAACCTTACCGCTCAATAACCATCTTTTAAGTGTTACGGGCGATATACCAACAACTCTGGCAGCTTCGTTAAGGTTCATAGTTTAGAATCGCCACAACATCTTAGGTATGCAGAATATACCCGTATCAAGCCGTATCATACACCCAAAAATGGTTCTATTGCGCCGCCCGAGGCGTATTGACCTCTGCCTAAACACGTCCCCGCCAAACATCGCAACGCCCTTCCGCCTCAAACCCCCTGTTTCAGGCTCGCCTCAATAAAACCATCCAAATCGCCATCGAGCACGGCACGGGTGTTGCCTACCTCGAAATTGGTGCGCTCGTCTTTAATCCGTGACTGGTCAAGCACATAGGAACGGATTTGATGCCCCCAGCCGATGTCAGATTTACTATCTTCCAGTGCCTGCTGTGCCGCTTGGCGCTTGCGCAATTCGAGTTCGTACAGGCGGGCACGCAGCATTTTCATGGCTTCGTCTTTATTGCGGTGCTGTGAACGGTCATTCTGGCACTGCACCACGGTATTGGTGGGCAGGTGCGTGATGCGCACGGCTGAATCGGTTTTGTTGATGTGCTGCCCGCCCGCGCCAGATGAGCGGTAGGTATCAATGCGCAGGTCGGCAGGGTTGATGTCGATTTCGATGGAATCATCTACTTCCGGGAAAACAAACACCGAGCTAAAACTGGTGTGCCGCTTTGCGTTGGCATCGAACGGGGATTTTCGTATCAGACGGTGGATGCCGGTTTCGGTGCGCAGATGGCCGTAGGCATAATCGCCGCTCACTTTGATAGTGCAGTTCTTGATGCCCGCCACATCGCCATCGGTTTCTTCCAGCAATTCAACGGTAAAGCCTTTCTTTTCCGCATAACGCAGGTACATGCGCTCCAGCATGGCCGTCCAATCCTGCGCTTCAGTCCCGCCCGCGCCGGACTGGATTTCCACAAAGCAGTTGGCGGGATCCATGGGATGGGAAAACATGCGGCGGAACTCGATTTGCCCGATTGTGGCCGCGAGATTTTGAAGGTCGCTCTCAACGGCCTCAAAAATGCCATCGTCCTCTTCGGCTTGGGCAAGCTCAAACAATTCTTTGAGATTACGCGCCTCAAGGCTTGCCGCCCCAAGGGTTAAAACAGTGTTTTCTAGCTCGCGCTTTTCGCGGCCCAATTCCTGCGCCCGTGCCGCGTTGCTCCAGACGGCAGAATCTTCGAGGGCGCGGTTAACTTCTTCCAAACGGGTTGACTTGGCATCGAAGTCAAAGATACCTCCGTAACTCACGCGCCCGCAGGGCGAGGTCCTCTAACTGCGCGGCAATCGCGTTCTGGCGTTCTGCTTCCATGATGGGCGGCTCCTAAAAAAATAAAAAGTCTCGCAGTATAGCGGGACACATCCATTCCAGAAAGGAACGGCGGCATTTCTGCCCGGCTTCTCACTCGCGGTAGCCTTGGGGCATAATGCGGCTTCTGCATGAATACCACCCAAAAGGCCAATCATGAAATCACTCAAATACTTTGCGCTCATCGTTACTATTACGGCGCTGACCGCTTGCCGCGCTGACATAACCCCGGAAAAAGCAGACGCGCTTGAAGTGCAGTATGAGGCAGCAGTTATGGCAAGAAATGACGCCTATGTTGAACTTGATAAATGTATTTTCAGAAAGATTTTAGAAATTGATGATGGTACTAAAGACGGTGTAACCGTCTCTAATTTAGTTGTGTCTGGATGTCATGGTAAATATTTTGATTTCATTCAAAGCTGGCGCGAAGAACAAGGGGTATTAGTCAAAGCCCGCCACGGAAGAAACATTGGGTATCCCGAAGAGAGAGCCGATAGACGCGGGTTTTATTACACTTTGAGAATGTCTTTGGTATATAACAGAAGAACTAAAGTAGCCCGTAGCAGAAGCAAAATATTTCTTAATAGAATGGCCGCATATCGGATGCGTATGCTAGACGACAAAACATTTCGCCGAATCAGCGATGCGGCTCTTGAAAAGGACATCCGGTCAAGAATTAAATCAGACCTAACAGAACTAAGAAGCCTTCTTATGGAGCGCAACGCGCCAAAGCGCAATGCCCCCGACCCAGTTGTTGATGACGATGATGATGAGTCGCCAGACTAAGACACAAACTCTAGCAACGCCAAACCAGTAGTCGTCACGCACCACCTACAAGGGCACGGCATCCCGTGCCCTTATTCATTTCATTCGTACTTCGCCGCAATCGGCATCTGCCGCCCGCTGCCGAAAGCGCGGGGGCGCAAACGCAAAATAGGCGGGGACTGGCGGCGTTTGTATTCGTTTTTCCAAATCATCCGGCGCACGCGCGCTATCAGCGCCGCGCCGTCTTTCGTGCCGAGCAAACCATCCCATGCGGCTTTCACTTCGTCCCGTTCCGCACGGCCCAAACGCTCACCCTCAATCAGGGCTTTCAAAATCGTATCCAATACCGGATAAGGCGGCAGGCTGTCGGTGTCTTTCTGGCCGGGGGCGAGTTCGGCAGAAGGCGGCTTGTTGAGGATGGCGGCGGGAATCACTTCCCGCCCGGCCGTCTCGTTAATGTGCCGGGCAAGCGCGAAAACTTCCGTCTTGTAAAGGTCGCCAATCAATCCAAGCCCGCCGTTTGTGTCACCGTAAAGCGTACAGTAACCCACTGAAATTTCGCTTTTGTTGCCGGTGGTGAGCAACAACGCGCCAAATTGGTTGGAATATTCCATCAGCACCGTCCCGCGTGCGCGGGCTTGCAAATTTTCAAGCGCGACGCCTTTCAGGGGTTCGCCAAAGGCTCCCCTAAAATTTTGCTCATAAGTAGAAACAAGGTCGCGGATGGGATGCTCAATCACCTGAATGCCAAGATTGCGGGCCAGCGTTACCGAGTCATTCACGCTGCCCAAACTGGAAACGCGGGAAGGCATTGTTACCGCCGTGACGTTCTCCGGCCCCATCGCCTCAACAGCCAGCGCCAGCGTGAGCGCACTGTCGATGCCGCCCGAAGAACCCACCACCACTCTGTCAAAACCGCACCGGCGGGCGTAATCGCGCAGCCCCAGCACAATCTGGCGGCGATAGAACGCCACGGCAGAAAGCCCTTCAGCAGAAACAGAATTTAGTTCACTGCCGTCCGCGCTAAAAAACATCCCGTATTGAAGGCGCAAAGTGGATAGCGCCTCCTCAAAACGCTCCGCCTCAAACACCACCCCGCCAGAGGGCGTGGCCGCAAAGGATGCGCCATCGAAAACCAATTGGTCATGCCCGCCAATCTGGTTGACGTACACCATCGGAAAATCATAACGGCGGCTTGCCGAAGCGATGAGTGACTGGCGTTCTTCCCGTTTTCCAATGCAGGACGGGCTGGCGTTAATCACGATAACAAGATTGGGCTGTTTTTCAGCCAGTTGCGCAAGCGGGTTAACGGGATAGGCTTTGCCATCGTCATTCCAAGCGTCTTCACAAACCAAAAAACCTACGCGCATATCGCCGATTTCAAGCACCGGGGCGGCCTCAGAACCCGGCTCAAAATAGCGGCGTTCGTCGAATACGCCATACGTGGGAAGAAGCTGTTTAGCATATTGAAGGATAACTGCCCCGTCCTTCAGCACAAGCAGCCCATTTTCCAGCGCCTTGCCCGCTCCGGCACGGCGCAAAGGCGCTCCCACCACCCAGTACAGGTCAGGCGTTGCGCGGCTCGACTCGATGAGCTTTTCCAGCGCCAAATCAGCTTTTGAGAGGAAATCCGGCTCGTTCAGCAAGTCGGCAGGCGGATAACCCGTAAGCGCCAATTCCGAAAAAACAACGACCTGCGCCCCCTGCCCCGCCGCATATTGAGCCGCAGAAGCCATTCGTTTGGTATTACCGGAGACATCCCCGATAGTGAAATTGAGCTGAGCAAGGGAGAGTGTGAGCATGGGATTTTGGGCGGTTGGGGTTACATTTTTTTATTCTACCGGAACTGCCCGAAAGAACGCCGAAGCCGGTCCAACGTTAAGCTACCAAGAGCATATGCGGTACTGTATCCGCCTACTTATCATGAAGAAACATAAACATGCTTCATCTATACGTCATTAGTCTGCCGCACTTCCTAGAATCTATCTCTTTTATACCCATTTCTATCTATAAACATAACTATATATTCTCATAAAACATAAGCCTTCCTCCTAGACTGGCGCTTCCTCAACGTACTGCGAAGGTTGCGCTATGTCTCTTGGCAATTCTCCCTCTTTCGTCCGCGAACACACGACGCCGGAACATCGCCCGCGGCTGGCGGCGGCGGGTTCTGCCGCAACGCTGGCCGTTCCCCTAAACGATGGCGGCACGGCGCAATCTGGCGCGCATCGGCGGGCTTCTCTGCATTGGGCGGGATTTAACGCCGTTATTGCTTGGGGCGTACTCGCGGCCGTCACGCTTATCTGGCCTAACAAACCCGCCGGGTTTGAGGATTGGGCCTATACCCAAGAGTTAGGCATCTTGGGCGGCGCGATTGCGGCCGTTTGGGCCGTCCTTGCGCTGGCGGCCAGCGCCGGGACATCGCGCTTACGTTGGCTGAACCGTGCCACGGGTGTTTTTCGGCTTGCCGCGCCCTGGCTCATTGTTTTTCCGCTGCTCATTACCGCGTGGGAAATTCTCACCGCCAAACTAGGGATACTGGAGCCGCCTTTTTTCGCGCCGCCTTCGGGACTCATCGACGTTTACGCCAACGACACCGCACGGCTTGCCGATAGTGCGCTCAATTCATTGATATTGCTGTTAAAAGGCGTGGCATGGGGCGCAACCGTGGGTTTTGCCATCGGGGTATCTATCGGCTGGTCGCGCGCCATCAATTATTGGGTCCATCCCCTCTTACGTTTTCTGGGGCCGCTGCCCCCCACGGCGCTGCTTCCCATTACTTTTTTCTTTTTCCCGTCAAGCCACTCCGCTTCCGTCTTTTTAATTGCGCTGGCAACGGGTTTTCCGGTGGCAATTCTTTCTTGGTCCGGCGTCGCGGCCGTCAATAAAGCCTATTACGACGTGGCGCGGACAATGGGCGCATCCAGCGCGTTCCTGATTTTCCGCGTAGCCATTCCCGCCGCTTTGCCGCAAGTTTTTGTGGGGCTGTTTATGGGATTGGGGTCGTCTTTCGTGGTGCTGATTGTGGCGGAGATGCTAGGCGTCAAATCCGGGCTAGGCTGGTATCTCACTTGGGCGCAGGGGTACGCCTCTTATACCAATATGTACGGGGCGCTCATCCTCATGACCCTTATTTTTTCCGGCCTCATCTCGCTGCTCTTTGCCGTGCGCGACCGTGTGCTGGTCTGGCAAAAAGGAACCGTGAAATGGTGAAACTCGCTGTAGTACGAACCGATTCCGACTTGGAACACACCCTCTTGTCCGGGGCATCCCATATCAATATCAGCCGCGTTAGCCACAGTTTTGATAACAGCCGGGACGGGCGGCTTGACGTGCTCCAAGATGTCTCGCTCGACATCGCCCCCGGCGAATTCGTGGCTCTGCTGGGGCCTTCCGGTTGCGGCAAGTCAACGCTGCTGCGGTTAGTCGCGGGCCTCGAAACCGCCACCCAAGGCACGATTACGCAAGACGGGCATCCCGTCACCGCGCCTGACCCGTCGCGCATCGTTGTGTTTCAAGACCCAACGCTGTTTCCTTGGCGCACGGTTTGGGACAACGTGGCGCTGGGCCTACAGGCACAAGGCATTCTGAAAGCCGAAAAATCCCGCGTGGATGCCGCCCTGCAAAAAGTCGGGCTGCAAGATTTCGCCAAATCTTGGCCGCACCAACTCTCCGGCGGCATGGCGCAGCGGGTGGCGCTGGCGCGGGCGCTTGTCAACAACCCCAAACTGCTGATTTTGGATGAGCCGCTCGGCAAGCTCGATTCGCTCACCCGCATCGAAATGCAGAGCGAGTTGGTTTCCCTCTGGCGCAAGAACGGCTTTTCCGTGCTGCTCGTTACGCATGATGTGGAAGAGGCGCTCATCCTCGCCCAACGTGTGGTGATTTTCAGCCAACGCCCCGCAAAAATCATTTCCGAAATCGTTGTCGACCGCCCCTATCCCCGCCACCGCGACGACCCCACGCTAACGGGTTTCCGGCACGAAGTGCTCAACCAGCTTGGGCTTGGAAAGAATTGGTAGCCGCCCCAACGCTTGCATCCCGGCAGAACACGATGAGTACGAGCGCCAACGCCTTCTTATTCAAAACCCGTGCGGCATCCGTGCGTACCCGTGTGGTCGACCTGATTGGCAACACGCCTATCGTGAGTCTGGACAAAATCGCGGCGGAAGTTCCCGGCGTCACGCTGCTTGCCAAGGCTGAATTCACCAACCCGAGCGGCTCCGTTAAAGACCGCGCCGCCCGTTCCATCGTGTTAGATGGGTTAGCAAGCGGCAAGCTCAAACCGGGCAAGACGCTGCTCGATGCCACCAGCGGCAATACTGGCATCGCTTTCGCCATGCTCGGCGCGTCACTTGGTTTTCCGGTCACGCTTTATATGCCCGCCAATGCCACCATTGAACGCAAGCGCATGATTCAAAGTTATAAGGCGCAGATTGTAGAAACCGACCCGCTGGAGAGTTCCGACGGCGCGTTTCTGGCGGCAAAAGCCGCCGTTGAGGGCAACCCAGATAAGTATTTCTTTCCAGACCAATACAACAACCCCGCCAACGCGCTGGCTCATTACCAGACGACGGGCGTTGAAATATGGGAACAGACGGCTCATACCGTTACGCATTTTGTTGCCATTTTGGGGACTTCCGGCACGTTTACGGGCACTGCCAGATGCCTAAAAGCCTTCAATCCCGCGATTCGTACCCTCGCCATCCAGCCAGATTCTCCCCTGCACGGCATTGAAGGGGTTAAGCACATGGCCTCGACGCTCAAACCCGGCATTCTGGATACCCGGCTGATTGACGGCACGCTCCTCGTTAGCACCGAAGCGGCTTACGCCATGACCCGGCGGCTGGCGAGCGAAGAAGGGCTTCACGTGGGATGGAGTTCCGGCGCAAACGTTGCGGCGGCGGTGGAATATGCCAAAACACTTCCACAGGGCGCGGTTGTCGTCACCATTCTGTGCGACAGCGGCTTGCGTTATGCCTCATCGCCCTTTTGGGAGAACGCGGCATGATACGCCTGTCATTAAGCCTTTCCCAAGCCATCCGTGCTGAAGGTGAAAAAACTTATCCAAACGAATGCTGCGGCATCCTGTTAGGCGTTGTTGACGGTTCCAACGCCCGCATGGCGACCGAAATCATCCCGATTAACAACGCACGGGAAGCGGATGAGCAGTACCACCGTTTTCGTATTGAAGCAGATGATTTTATGCGGGCGGAAAACCTTGCCCGTGAAAAAGGCTGTGACGTATTAGGGTTTTACCACTCGCATCCCGACCATCCCGCGCGCCCTTCTGGGTATGACCAAGACTACGCGCTGCCGTTTTATTCCTACATCATTGTTTCGGTTGAAAAGGGCAAAGCAACGCACCTGACAAGCTGGGAATTGCGGGCAAATCGAAGCCAGTTTGATGAAGAAGGCGTTTTTTACGAACACAACACGCTTCAAAACGGCTCAAAAAGGAAATAAACCCATGAGCGTTACCCTGCAAATCCCTACCGCCCTACGCTCTTTCACGGACAGGCAAACAGAAATCACGGTAGAAGGCCGCACGGCGGGAGAAGCCATTCTCGCGCTGGCGCAACGTTACCCCGACATTCGCACGCATCTGTTTGAGGCAGACGGAAAACTGCGCGCCTTTATCAACGTTTATCTCAATGGAAAAAATATCCGTCATACAGGCGGCTTGGACGCGCCACTCCATGACGGCGCGGCGCTAACGCTCGTGCCCGCCATCGCGGGCGGCAGTGAAAATCCCTCTGACAGCCTGATTGCCCCGAGCCGGCTCGCCCCGCTCTCGGAAAACGACTTAAAACGCTACAGCCGCCATCTCATTCTCCCGGAAGTCGGCATTGAAGGGCAGCAGCGCCTAAAAGCCGCAAAAGTGCTGATTGTTGGCACGGGCGGTTTGGGCGCACCGCTGGCGCTCTACCTTGCCGCCGCCGGGGTAGGCGTTTTGGGGCTGGTCGATTTTGACAAAGTAGAAGCCTCCAACCTGCAACGCCAAATCATCCACAGCACCCGCGATATTGACCGCCCCAAAACCGCCTCCGCCCGTGACCGCGTACTCGGCATCAACCCAGACATCAAAGTCATTACGCACAACACGCGCCTCACCAGCGAAAACGCGCTAGAAATTTTGGGGCAGTACGACATTGTGGCGGACGGCACGGACAACTTCCCCACCCGCTATTTGGTTAATGACGCCTGCGCGCTGCTGGGCATCCCTGCGGTTTATGGCTCTATTTTTCAGTTTGAGGGACAAGCCAGCGTTTTTTATGCCAAAAAAGGGCCGTGCTACCGCTGCCTCTACCCCGCGCCGCCGCCGCCGGGGCTGGTGCCATCCTGCGGGGAAGGCGGCGTATTGGGCGTCCTGCCGGGCGTTATCGGTTCCATACAGGCCAACGAGGTCATCAAACTCATTGTGGGCGGAGGCAGCAGTTTAATCGGGCGGCTGTTGCTGTTTGATGCGTGGCGCATGACATTCCGCGAACTTTCGCTTGAAAAAGAACCGGATTGCCCGCTCTGCGGCCAGCATCCTTCCCTCCGCAAACTGGTGGATTACGAGCAATTCTGCGGCCTGTCACAGACGCAGGAAGAAGCGCCCGTTGAGGAAATTACAGCTACCGAATTGAAAGCCCGTTTGGATAAGGGCGACCTTATCCAGCTCATTGACGTGCGCGAACCGCATGAAAGCGTCGTTTTCAAATTTAAGGACGCCAAAGCCATTCCCTTTGGGCAATTAGTGCGCCGCATGGATGAATTCAACCCAAAAAATGACACTGTGTTTATCTGCAAAGTAGGGCAGCGCAGTATTTACGCAATCCGCGCCCTACGGAATGCTGGTTATGCGGGGCGTATGTTGAATCTCAAGGATGGTTCCAACGCTTGGGCGGAACAGGTCGATACCCATCTGCCGCGTTATTGAACCTGAATCGCGGTTAGGCTGTTTTCATTTACTGTTAGGAGATTGGCATCATGACGGACAAGAAACTCAACGCGCTAGGGCAGGATGCCGCATTCCAGCTTGCCGACGTTAACAAAACCCGCCCGCAGTTCGGCGCGGTTACACCGCGATGGACAGCCCGTTTTCTGGATTTCAAAGGGCTGGATTCTGGCGTTTACCGCGTCAACCGCGTGGTAGAAGGCGACACGCCGCTGGACGTGCTGTGCAGCCAAGACCCAAGCAAAGCCAGCATTCCGCAAGGCTACATTGAGTATCAAACAAAGCCACGCGAATATCACCTTAGCAACATCTCCACCATTCTTAATGTAGATACTAAAGTCTCTGACGTATATAGCGCCCCTTTCGACCAAATCGGCGAACAAATCGCGCTGGCGGTTGAAAGCCTGCAAGAGCGCCAAGAAAGCCAAATTATCAATAATGATGACTACGGCCTTTTGAAAAACGTAACAGACAGCCAGCGCATCAAACCGCGTCACGCCAGCGGTGCGCCTACCCCGGACGATTTGGACGAATTGCTCGCCAAAGTCTGGAAACAGCCCTCGTTTTTCCTCGCGCATCCCAAAGCCATTGCCGCTTTCCTGCGTGAATGCACCCGGCGCGGCGTCCCGCCCCCAACGGCAGAAATCAACGGCGGCGTATTTACTCTCTGGCGCGGCATCCCGCTTGTGCCAACAGACAAACTTTTTGTAGACGGGCTAAAAACGCCCACCAGCCGCGCCGGCAAAACCAACATCCTGCTCGTGCGGACAGGCGAACATCAGCGCGGCGTCATTGGTCTGTACCAAACCGGGCTACCGGGCGCGGAGGCGCGCGGGCTTTCTGTCCGTTTCCGGGGCATTGACGACAATGGCATCGCCTCTTATCTCGTATCGCTTTATTGCTCCGCCGCCATTCTTGCCGACGACGCCCTTGCGGTATTGGAAGAAGTAGAAGTTGGGGAATACTTCGACTACGACAGGTCTCAAAAATGAAACCCGCCGCGCCTTCGATTTACGCGGGGCAAAATCCAGCGGATTACGGACTCCCGGACGAGCAGGAAATCGCCCTCTGGCTTTCTAAGTATTCCGCGTCCCCGCAAACGCCGCCGCACGTCCCGCCTCCCGCGCACGGAATAAGGGAAGCGGTTTTCCATCCCCGCTTAGTCTCGGAAGGGCAAGCGGACCCAGTTATTGGCGGCGCAAGAAACGCGCGCCCAAACCCGCATGAAGAAACCCGCCTACCTCTGGCATGGCGGCAGGTAGGGTCACGCCCGCTTCATGAGATTAGGGCGGACTTTCCCATTCTCGCCGAGCGCGTGGAAGGCAAGCCGCTCATCTGGCTAGATAACGCCGCCACCACGCAGCGCCCAAAACAAGTCGTGGAACGGCTCGTCCACTATTACGAACACGAAAACTCCAACGTGCACCGGGGAGCGCATACGCTCGCGGCCCGTTCAACAGACGCTTATGAAGCCGCCCGCGAGAAAATTGCCCGTTTTATCGGCGCGCCCGACAAAGACAACATCATTTATGTGCGCGGCACGACGGAAGGCATTAACCTCGTGGCGCAAAGTTACGTTAAACCGCTCCTCCGTCCCGGCAGTGAAATCATCCTCACCTTGCTAGAACACCACGCCAACATCGTGCCTTGGCAGCAAATCGCGCAAGAAACCGGCGCGCTTATCCGGGTTGCGCCAGTTGATGAAACGGGACAGATTATTCTCTCGGAATATGTACGCCTCTTCAATAAAAATACCTGCTTTGCTGCTTTTGCCCATGTTTCAAACGCGCTAGGCACCCTCGTGCCCATTGCGGAGCTTATTGCCATTGCACACCGCGCCGGCGTCCCGACGCTCGTTGACGGCGCTCAGTCCGTCTCGCATTTGCCGGTAAACGTGACCGCGCTGGATGCGGATTTTTTTGTTTTTTCCGGCCACAAAATTTTCGGGCCAACGGGCATCGGCGCGGTCTACGGGAAAAAGAATCTGCTGGACGCGGCGCGCCCTTGGCAGGGCGGCGGCAACATGATTGCCGATGTCACTTTTGAGCAAACACAATACCGCGCCGCGCCCGCCAAGTTTGAAGCGGGAACCGGCAACATCGCCGACGCAGTCGGGCTAGGCGCGGCCATTGACTATGTCAACGCCATTGGCCTAGCAAACATTGCCAGCTACGAGCATGAGTTGCTGGCCTATGCCACCAAGGCGCTCTCCCGCATTAAAGGCTTAACCCTAATCGGCACTGCCGCGCAAAAGGCAAGCGTGCTTTCCTTTGTGCTAGATGGATATGACACCGAGAAAATCGGCCAGTATTTGAGCAAAGCGGGCATCGCTGTCCGCGCCGGACATCACTGCGCGCAACCCATCCTGCGGCATTTTGGCCTAGAAGCCACCGTGCGCCCGTCGCTTGCTTTCTACAACACGCCAGAAGAAATCGACGCGCTGGTACGCGCAATCAGGGAACTAACATGAACGCAGCATCTTCATCAGTTGCGGAACGGGATGGCGGACGCCTTGATAACCTTACCGTCCCCATTCTCGACCACTACGCCCGTTACCCGGAACTCATCTCCTCCCGCCCGTCAGACGCCCTCGGGCATCTCCGCGCCAGCGCCGTTGCTTCGCTCATCGACGCGCTACGGGCGCTAATTTTTCCGGGCTTTTTCGGCAACCCGTTCGGCGCGCCCGCGCTCGTTTGGAACGACGCCACACCCGGAGTCTTGCCTCGTTCCGGTAAAGCATTGGAATCGCTCGCCGCCCTTTTGCACGAGCAAATTTCCTCCGCGCTTGCCAGCGGCGATTCTTCCAAAAGCGCGCAGAACATTACAAAGGACGCTTGGGAGAGGGTCTATGCCTTTCTGGAAGCCATCCCCGCCCTCCGCCAGATGCTGGCTACCGATGTCGACGCGGCGTTTGAAGGCGACCCCGCCGCATCCTGCCGGGCCGAAATCATCCTCGCCTATCCCGGCGTCTACGCCATCACTGTCCACCGTCTGGCGCATCGCCTGTATGAATTAAGCATCCCCATCCTGCCAAGGATGATGTCCGAATACGCCCATAGCCAGACGGGAATAGACATTCACCCCGGAGCCAAAATTGGGCCGAGGTTTTTCATTGACCACGGAACAGGCGTTGTCATCGGCGAAACATCGCATATCGGCGAGCGCGTCAAAATCTATCAGGGCGTGACCCTCGGCGCGTTATCCACTCGCGGCGGCAGGCTCCTAAGCGGCCAGAAGCGTCACCCCACCCTAGAAAACGATGTCACCATTTATTCGGGGGCCTCCATCCTAGGCGGCGGCACGGTGATTGGCGAAGGCGCGGTGATTGGCTCCAACGTCTTTATTACCCAGAGCGTCCCCGCCCGCACCCGGGTCAGCGTTAAAGACCCGGAACTCCAATTTATGGCGAAAAAACAGGAGAGCAACGTAGAGTTTAAGCAAAATGTGTTTTGGGATTATGTCATCTGACATTCTCTATGCCTCATTGCTCTGCTCTAAACCCATTTCCCCCCCCTCACAAGGAACCTAAAAAATGACAAAAGCACAAACCGGCTGCGAAATCTGCAAAACCACCAGTTGCCATCGGCGGGATAAAAACTTTCCCGCTTTCTGCCCTACCGAAGAGCAGGAAGAGGCTTACGTTTCTGAAGTCACCGCCCGCTACAGCAAAACGCCTGATGTCCAGAAACTGGCAGAAGTTTCTGCCGGCATAGAAGGCGACTACTACGGCATCGCCACGCGGGTAGAAGAAACGCTCATCTTCATCCAGCGCATGGGCTACAAAAAAGTTGGCATCGCAAACTGCGTAGGGTTAATCGAAGAAACCAACATCTTCGCCAAAGCCGCCAAAGCCAAAGGCATCCACGTTTACGCGGCCGCCTGTAAGGTGGGCAGTGTCGACAAAACCACGTTAGGGCTAGATGACAGCGTCAAAGTTGTTCCCGGCGGTTTCGAGGCCATGTGCAACCCCATCATGCAAGCCGAACTGCTCAACAAAGCAGGCTGTGAATTCAACATCATCATGGGGCTGTGCGTGGGGCACGACTCGCTGTTCATCATGCACTCCAAAGCGCCCGTGACCTACCTCATCGTGAAAGACCGCGTCCTTGGCCATAACCCCGCCGTGGCACTGCATGGCGCAAAAACCTACTACAAGCGTTTACTAGAGCCGGGGTTTTTGGAGGCGAGGAAACGGTGAATGACGCACACAGTGCTGGCGGCGATGCTGCACAGCACTGTGTGTTTTGGCGTAAAGCGTTGGCGGCGGCGCGTCATCCCGCCTGAAGCGACCCGCAATCAATCACAAACCGATAGCGCACGTCGCTTTTAAGCATCCGCTCATAGGCTGTGTTGATTTCATTGGCACGAATCATTTCGATGTCCGCCACGATGCCGTGCTGGGCACAGAAATCCAGCATTTCTTGCGTTTCAGGAATGCCGCCAATCATCGAGCCAGCCAAACTGCGGCGCTTTGTGATGAGGTTAAACACCTGCGGCGAAGGATGCGGCGTGGCGGGCGCGCCGACTAGCGCCATTGTGCCGTCGCGCTTGAGCAGGTTAAACAACGCATCCAAATCATGCGGCGCGGCCACGGTGTTGAGGATGAAATCAAAACGTTTGGCATAAGACGCCATTTCATTGGCATTGCGCGACACCACTGTTTCGTTTGCCCCGAGCTTTAGCGCCGCTTCGCGCTTGGATTCTGACGTGGTAATTGCCACCACGTGCGCCCCCATCGCGTGTGCCAGTTTAATGCCCATGTGGCCCAAGCCGCCGATGCCCACCACGCCTACCGTGTGGCCGGGGCCTACTTTCCAATGGCGCAATGGCGAATACGTGGTGATGCCCGCGCACAGCAAGGGCGCGACGGCGGCCAGTTGCGCTTCGGGATGCCGGATGCGAAGCACATAACGCTCATGCACCACAATCCGCTGGGAATAGCCGCCTAACGTGTGCCCGGGGGCATCTTTTGTGGGGCCGTTGTAAGTGCCCACCATGTGGTCACAGTAGTTTTCCAATCCCGCGTCGCACTCTTCGCAGTGTTTGCAGCTATCCACGATACAGCCGACGCCCACCAAATCGCCCATTTTGAAGCCCGACACACATGCGCCCACTGCCGACACGCGCCCCACGATTTCGTGCCCCGGCACACAGGGATAAAGCGTGCCCGCCCATTCGGCACGGACGGTGTGGATGTCGGAATGGCACACGCCGCAATAAGCGATTTCAATTTGAACGTCATGCTCGCCCGGCACACGCCGCGTGATGTCCATCGATTCAAGGGGCAAATTGCCCGCATAAGCGCCGTAGGCTTTCACTGTCATGGTGGCTCTCCTTGTGAAGTGAGGCGTTATTGTGCGGCTTACCAGCACCCCGCGCAAATAACGCTTTACAAAAATAATGCCCTACAGTTTTCCGCCGGGAAGCCGTTATACCTAATGCCATAACGCTTTTTGCCGCATCCCGTGAAACTGACTTTTTCAACATCCGCTTTGACATCACCCGCCCGCCAAAGTGCGGGAAAAAGTAACGCGACTTCGTTTTCACAGCAGATTTACAAAAATCTAGCCAAAACGCAGGCAAAACCGGAACCCAACCAAAACAGCCTCCTAAAGCAGCAAAACACCATCAACTCAAAACTCCAGTTGGGAAAAAAACTCAGCAAAACTGAAATGGAGTTCTTAAAAAAGAACTCGCCTACCGCCTACCGCAACGCAAAACGCGCCGAACAAAGCCGCAAACAATTTGAGCGGGAAGTCCGCGCCTGCCGCACCAAAGAAGAAGTGGCCGCCGTCAGGATGCGCTGGCATCAGATGATTGCCACGGAATTACAGTCCATCGACCAAAGCAACATGGACTCCAGCCAAAAAATGGAAGCCCGCATGTCCGCTGCGATGATGCTCGCGGCCGTGGAGGACGCGCACCGCGAATTCCAGCAAAGCGCCGCTTTCCAACGATTGCCGGACGATGACAACGACGAGAAAAAACGCGCCAAAAGCGCAAAAGAGCCTGATAAAGACGGCCCAACATTGGAGACATCAGCACTTCTAAAAACCAAAGAAGAAGCCTCTCCCGGCAACGCGGCAGAAGAAAGCGCCACGGCCGCCGCCACAGAAAAATCCCCCGCCACCGCCAAAACCACGCCTTACACCGCCATGCAGTTTCATGACACACGTCCGGTACAATCTGAAAATTCACTTTTCGTCGACGTGTACATCTGAAATGCCCTGCATCAAATCAACTTGGCAAACCCCCCTTGGAAAAGTCATCGGCGCAGCGGAAAACAACGCCATCATCGGGCTATGGTTTGACGGGCAGCGGTATTTTCCCGATGAGGCAAACCGTTGGGAAAACCGCCCTGACGACCCAACGCTAAAAAAACTCGGCATCTGGCTTGAAGCCTATTTCAGCGGCCAAAACCCGGACATTGATTTTCCCCTCGCCCCGTGCGGCACGCCGTTCCGGCAAACCATCTGGTCCCGATTGCTAGAAATCCCCTACGGACAAACCGCCTCATACCGCGCCCTCGCGCAGCGCGCCGCCACGTCCCCCCGCGCCGTGGGCGGAGCCGTGGGGCACAACCCCATTTCAATCCTCATCCCCTGCCACCGCGTAATTGCCGAAAACGGAAACCTCACCGGCTATGCGGGAGGCTTGGAACGCAAAACGGC